>JAAXHX010000505.1 GCA_012270635.1 Dehalococcoidia bacterium
ACCTCGGGCTCTCCCTTGGGCATGGGCTGGTACTCCTCCCCTTCCTCCACGAGCTGCCACTTGCCGTCGGCCTGCAGCGATGACTGCTTCTCCCGGAAGCCGTCCTGCCGGTAGGTATCCGGACGGAGCGAGAAGACGATGTGCCCGCCCGGACGGGTAATGCGCACCAGCTCGTCGAACGAACCGGGCGGAGCGTGCCCCACCGTGAACACGCCCACGCTGATGACCCCGTCGAAGAAGCGCGGCGGGAAGTCCAGCGGCGCGCCCATGGCCATCCGGTGGAACTCCTTGTAAACACCTTTGCGGGCGGCCTCGTCCAGCATCCCCTGTGACAGGTCCATCGCCACCAGGAACTCGAAACCCGCGTCGTGCAGCAGTTCCCCCACGATGCCCGTGCCGGCCCCGGCGTCCAGGATCCGGCCGTGCCGGGGCACCCGTTTGGCGAAGGCCTCCACGGCCTTCCGCGGGCTCAGCCAGCCGAAGTCGGTATTCAGGTCGCGATCGTAGGAACCGGCCCACTCGTCGTACCGCTCCTCCAACTCGGTGTTGCTCGTCGAGGAATAGATCCACTGGATCACGTTCTTCTTCTCACTCATGCCGGCTCCCTTCATCGGCGAAAGTCGGTTTCACACCCCCCGTCACCCCCCCTCGGTCATTCCCGGGCTCCCCTCGGTCAATTCCGGGCCTCCCTCCGTCATGCCGGGTTCCCTCCGGGGGGTCATGCCCGGGCTCCCCTCCCGTATGCCGGGCTCCCCTCCCGTCATGCCCGGGCCCCCCCTCCGTCATTCCCGCGAAAGCGGGAATCCAGGGGCGGTGGTGGTGGGCTTCGGCGGCGTTCCCCACCTCACCCCTCCTGGATTCCCGCTTTCGCGGGAATGACGGGAGGGGGGCGGGCCTGACCGAGGACGGGCCGGAATGACGGGCAGGGGCGGAATGACGAAATCTCCTACGGCGTGGTCGCCGGCGGCCTGCGGTGGCGCGTGGCGTGCTCGTAGGCGTAGGCGAGCCGGATCATCCCGCCGTCGTCATAGGGCCGCCCGAGGAAGCTGAGGCCGGCCGGGAGGCCGTCGGTGGTGAATCCCGCAGGCACCGTCACCGTGGGCACGTACACCAGGAACGTGTTCAGATGCGGCGCTCCCGTGTGGTTCACGTAGGGAGGGTTGACACCGTCGACGATCAGCGTGGGCTGGTGCTCCACCGACTTGTGGACGATGGCGTCGAGCCGGTGCTCGGCCATGGTCTTGAGCAGATGGATCATGAGGTGGTCCCGGGCCAGCAGGTATTCGTAGTGTTCCGCGGGGTCCGCCGTGGCCTCGAGCCGCACCTTCGC
>JAAXHX010000506.1 GCA_012270635.1 Dehalococcoidia bacterium
TTGGCCAGGGTCCGGGCATTGATGGGGTCGGAGACCTCCCGGCTCAGCACGCCCGCGCCCGTGCATCCGACGTCCTCCATCTCCACCAACTCGATCCCGAGCCTTTCGGCGACCTTTACGGCGGCGGGGTAGAGCTCGGGGCATCCGCCTTTGGCGACGCAGCCCGGGTAAAACGCATATCTCATTTGCCGTCTCCCTCCCATTTTTCGAAGATTCGCTTGATTCTCTTGGCCCCCGGCCGTTTCTTGTGCAGGTAGGGTAGGGGCGCCTTGCGGTGCGTCATGGCCTTGGCCGCAGTCGGCATGAGGCGCATCAATCCGCCTATGTTGGTCAGGCCCTCGCTTTCGATGGCCAGGCGTGCCTCGTCCAGCCAGCCGCTGGACTTGATCGACTTCGCGAAGCTGTCGTTGTGGCGCACCACACGAGGCGTGCCGATGCCCCGCTTTATAGCCTCATCCCGTAATGAAAGTATCCTGTCTGTAGGATCGATCCCCTTGGGACAATGCTCCGTTGCCTCAAAGCAGTGGACGCAGTCCCACATGCCCCTCTTCTGGCTCAACTCGTCCAACCGTCTCACCGTAACCCGGTCCCGGGGGTCGGCCACGGGCTTGAACGCCTTCGTAAGAGCGGCCGGCCCGAGGAACGTTTTGTCTATGACGAGGACGGTGCAACCCTCGTCACACATGCCGCAGAGGGTGCAGCTGGAAGCTTCCTGGAGCTCCTTGATCTTCTCCTGGGAGACGATGTGTTCCTGGGTTGGGCTGGGGGGGGAGGGTTCGATCCAGGGCTTCACCGCCGTGTATTTGTCGAACAGGAACTCGTCCTGATCGTAGACAAGGTCCTTGACCTCTTTGACCAGCCGCGGCGGGTCCAGTGCGATTTCCCCGTCCACCTGGGCCTTGGCAACGGGCATCCGACACGCCCATTTCGCCTTGCCATTGACCCTCATCGTGCAGTCTCCACAGAACCCCGTCCGACAGGAGCCGCGGAAAGACAGGGTGGCGTCCTGCTCGTCCCGGACCTGGATCAGGGCGTCGAGGACCGTGCTCTGGTCATCCACCTCCACGGAATAGGTCTGGTGACTGCCATTGCCGTTGGCTACGGGGTCGTAGCGGCGCACTTTCAGATTCACCTGCATCTAGCTGCTCCCTTCCGGTTTCCAGCGGGTGACCGTCACGGGTTCGTAGTCCAATTGCGGCCCGTCCTCCGAGGCGCGGGCCACGGTGTGTTTGAGCCAGTTTTCGTCGTCCCTTTCAGGGAAGTCCCGCCGAGAGTGACACCC
>JAAXHX010000507.1 GCA_012270635.1 Dehalococcoidia bacterium
GAGGCAGGTCACCGTCTTGACCACGCTCCCGACGGCGTGGACCTTGCTGGTAACCAGCTCCCCGATGGTGTTCACGTCCTGGGCTTCCAGGACGGCTATCACGTCGTAGGGCCCGACCACGGCGTCGACGGAGGTGACGCCCTCCACGGACCTCAGGTTGTTGACGACGGTGTTGGTGGTGCCCACCGCGGTCTCGATTAGAACGAAGGCCTTGTTTGCCATTTACCCCTCCCCCTAGCCTCGGGGCCGACGCCCCTGTGGGTGTCCGCATTCTATGTCGTAGGCAAAAATGGTGTCAAACCTGGCACCTCGTCCCACCCCCCCCCGCTCATACTTCGACAGGCTCAGCACGAGCGGCCCCCACCCGGACCGTTCCTTTCTCTTATACAAGTAACTCCCAACTCGCCCGACTCATCCCATTCACGCTAGTCCGTTGAAGGGTCGGGATGGGCGGGACGTATTGTTAACCGCAGTGGCCTGATATAGGATGCTTGGCAGCAACCCAAGAGGGAGGAACCCGATATGTCCATAACCCTGGCAGAAGCCAACCAGTTGTGCGTGGCCGCCATTGCCAAGGCAGGCGAGCTGGGAATAAAGATCAGCGTGGCCGTTTGCGATCCCGGAGGACGGCTGGTAGCCTTCAACCGCATGGACGGGGCTATCTGGGCCAGCGTCTACGGGTCCCAGGGCAAGGCCACGGCCTCCGTCGGGTTTGGGCGGGCCAGCGCGCAGCTCCAGGAGCGAGCAGACCACCCGACCATCCGCGGAATCATCGCTGCGGACGGTGGCAGGATGATCCCCGGCCAGGGCGCGATTCCCGTGATCAGGAACGGCGTCGTGGAAGGGGCCTGTGGGGTGGGGGGAGGCACGGGCGAGGAGGACGAGATCTGCGCCCAAGCCGCCGTGGACTCGCTGTAAGCCACACCGATCACCCTGACGCCCTCGAAAGGTCGAGCGGAGGGTGCAACCGCTCAGTCCAGCATGTTGGCCTGTAAGGTCAGTCCCGCCGTACGCGCCAGTCTCGTCCTTGCGTACTCAACGTACTCCGGGTTGATTTCGTAGCCGACGTACCGGCGCCCGGCCTGCGCCGCGGCCTCGGCGGTCGTGCCCGACCCCATGAACGGGTCCAGCACGATGTCCCCGACAAATGAGTAGAGGTTGATGAGCCTCAATGGAAGCTCCAGGGGGAAGGGGGCGGGATGGTTGGCCTTCCTGGCACTGGCCGCCGGGAAGCGCCATACGCTCTTAGTGAGCTCCAGGAAGTCGTCCCTGCTAATGCTGTTCTCCCCCGTCACCCGACGCTTGAACGCATCCTTGCAGAAGACCAGGATGTATTCGTGGACGTCCCGCAGGACCGGGTTGCTGGAAGACCGCCAGCTTCCCCAGGCACAGGACGCACCGGCGCTCGCGCCCTTGTCCCAGATTATCTCGCCCCGCATCTGGAACCCGCACTCACGGGCGATGTCCACCAGGTATGCGTGGAGAGGTATGTAGGGCGTCCTCCCGACGTTGGCTATGTTCACACACGCCCGACCCCCCTCCACCAACGCCCGATATGTCTCTTGGAGCACTTGCGACAGCAATTCTCGGTACTCCGACAGGGAAAGGTCGTCATCGTAGTCCTTGCCGACGTTGTACGGCGGCGAGGTGATCATCAAGTGCACCGAGTCGTCGGGGAGACGGCGCATGTCCCGGCTGTCGGCGCAGTGGATGACGTCCACCTGTTCGGGGATGTTTTCCCGGTATTCACCCGGCTCCCGGGACCCGTTCCGAAGGTCTTGATACAGGCGCTTGCCGTAGAAGGCCCGGGAGTCGTGGCCCTCCCGGGTCACGGTGCCGAAGGAGGAGGTCTTGCTGCGCTTTACAGTGCGTCCCATAGACCTATCCAACGATCGTACAAGACTCGCTCCACTAACAATGATCTGTCTCGCTTCCATTCTATGGGCAGTGCTTGAGTGTCCTTGTGCGTTTGCAAGAATTGCATAGCGGTTTTCGATAATTCAACCCCCCTAGGATTGGTGCCCCGAGGGGGCACTTTGGTGTAAATATCTACCGTCAATGCTTGCAACACAGCCTGTTGCACGTGCCTAGGAATCAGGAACAGTCTCCCTGTCTCCCCCCAGATGATATTGATGTAGAGCAGATGGCTGGCTGGCATATACGATGCCAAAAACTGGTCAATCTTATCCCAGTCCACGGTCCATACGAGCTTGACGCCGGTGAGACCCTGAGAGGATTTCGTCTTGATTGATAGAGGTTGCTTATTGATAAGAACATCCAGTTCAGGGGAAGTGCTTGGCGGGAACTCCACACTACCAGAACCGTACACATACATGAATAAAGCTATGAGCACCCGTTCCCGCGCGGTCCCAACCTCCATTCCGAGCTTATTGCCTCGCCTGTTTTCCAACTCTACCATGTTGAACAGGGTCGGCAAAACCCGTTGAATCCTCTCCCTGTAGGGAGAGGAAAACAACTCATGCCCAAATGGAAGTCCAGTGTTTGAAGCTTCCATTATCACGCGGTTACCACTACGCTCACGCATCTTTGTGAGCCAAGCGCCTTAGATTCCTCACTCCGTTCGGAATGGCGCGAGAACAAGCGGCCCCGCCCCCCCTAGGGCCGCATTGCGGGGGTCATGGGGCGGGGGCCTTTCCTAACCTTCCTCGGCGAGGACTTAGACTCGATACGGACGGCGCAGACCTTGAACTCCGGGATTTTGGATGAGGAATCGAAGGCCCGGTTGGTCAGGAAGTTGGCCGCCGACTCCCGGAGCCTAACGAAGGGTATGAACACTTCGCCCTCCCGCACTGCCTCCGTTACCGAGGCCCGGCCCTCCAGCTCACCCCTCCTGGACTCCACCCGCACCTCTTCCCGGTCCTCGATTCCCGCTCTCCGGGCGTCCTTGGGGTGGATGGATATCTCCAGGTCCGGGGCCCGGGCCATCAACCCCTCCACCCGTCGGGTTATCGTGCCGCCGTGCCAGTGATAGAGTATCCGACCCGTATTGAGGATCAGGGGAAATCTGCGATTGGGAAGTTCAGCGGCGGGCTCCGTCTGCTCCACCGGCACGAACTTGCCCAGCCCCCTCGGGAAGCTGTCCTCGTAGAGGATGGGGGTGCCGGGGTGGTCGGGGGTGGGGCACGGCCACTGGATGCCACCCTCGGCGTCCAGCCTCTCGTAGCTTATCCCCGCAATTATCGGCGTAAGACCGGCCATTTCGTCGAAGATCTCCTTCGGATGGCTGTACTCGAACTGC
>JAAXHX010000508.1 GCA_012270635.1 Dehalococcoidia bacterium
ACCAGGGACGACCCCCAGACTGCCCTCGCCCGGCTCGACGCCCTTCCCAAATACGACTCCGTGGACTACGTCTCCGAGGTCTCCACCCCCTCCCCCTACACCTGGGACTCCGCCGAGAGCTCCACCCCCGCCTCCTACGAAATAGTCGCCCTGGACTACGGCCTCAAGTACAACATCCTGCGCATCCTCAACAAACTGGGCTGCCGGGTGACCGTTATACCCGCCGCCACCCGAGCCGAGGACATCCTACAAAGGGACCCCGACGGCCTGCTCCTCTCACCCGGTCCCGGCGACCCCGCCCTTCTCGGCCACATCTCCGACACCGTGCGTTCCCTGGCCGGCGTCAAGCCCATAATGGGCATCTGCCTTGGCCATCAGATGGTCGGCAAGGCCTTTGGAGGCAGCACCTTCAAGCTGAAGTTCGGGCACAGGGGCGCCAACCACCCCGTCAAGGACCTGGTCACGGGTCGGGTCCACATCACCGCCCAGAACCACGGCTACGCCCTGGACGCCGACTCCCTGCCCCCCTCCATCGAGGTCAGCCACGTCAACCTCAACGACGACACCGTCGAAGGCCTGGCCCATCGGGACTACCCCATCGTCTCCATCCAGTACCACTCCGAGGCCTCGCCCGGCCCCCTGGACAACGTCTACCTGTTCGAACGCTTCCTGGCCATGGTCAAGGACCAGAAAAGGTAATGAGGCTCAAAACGGTGTGCTATAATGATGCATAGTATTGATGCGCGTTGGAGGTGCAAGGCACATGAGAACCACCCTCAACATAGATGGGGAGCTCCTGGAGACTGTGATCGAAACCACGGGAGAGAAGACCAAGAGCAAAGCCGTGAACGCCGCCCTTAAGGAATACATCCGCCGCAAACGCGTAGAGGAATTATTCGACTACTGGCGTAGAAACCCAATGAGTGACGACGATTACCACGAATACCAGGAGCGCAAGAAAAAGCAATTGGAGGCAGATAAAGAACGTGAAGCGTTTCTCGGATCTCTAAGGGATGGGACAGCTTGACAATCTTGCTGGACTCCTCTGTGATCATACATGCTCAAAGATTGCCGTATTCCGATATAACCGTCCATCTGGGCGAAATCCTCGCTTCCGGAGAAGCCGTGGTGACAGGCCCGGTCATTATGGAATTCATACGGGGAGCAAAGAGCCAAGAACAGATGGACCGCTTTACGCGAACTGTTGTTTCTATCGATTTCCTGGAAACGGACCAGGCTGTCTGGGTTACCGCTGGAAGACTGTGGATTCAGCTCAAGCGTAGGGGTCTATATTTAGCGACAAGCAACATCGTTATCGCCGCCACTGCCATCCGACATGACGTCCCCCTTTACACTCTGGTCAAGGGCTTCAACCGTATACCTGAACTTAAGCTATATCAACCCTCTTCAGTCTAAACCCTGACAACGTGGGATTTATGAAAGTAAAGGACTCATCCCGACATTGACCAACCTCTCTCGCATAACCACCATCTCCTTCGACGTGGACGGCACCCTCTGGGACTTCGAGACGACGACGCGAGGCGCCCTCCACGAGGTCCTGGAAGAGCTCGCCCGGATAGACCCCGAGGCCGCGCACGCCCTCAGCGTCGACCGTATGGCGACCATAAGGGACAGGGTCCACGAACAGCTGTGGGGCAGGGTCACGGATTTGGACGCAATACGGGAGGAGTCGATGCGCCAGGCCCTACGCGAGGCCGGCCGCCCCAACGACGCCCTCGGCTCCTACCTGACCCAATTCTATTTCCAGCGACGCGACCGGGTGCGCACCCTTTTCCCCGACGCCCGCCCGGCCCTCGAGCGCTTGGCCCCCCACTACAAGCTCGGCCTCCTGTCCAACGGCAACAGCCGGGCCGGGGACCTCGGCATCGAAGACTTGGTCTCCTTTGAAGTTTTTTCCCAGGACCACGGCGCCATCGACAAGCCCGACCCCCGCATCTTCGAAATAGCGATGCGGGAGGCCGGTTGCGGACCGCACCAGCTCCTCCACGTGGGCGATTCGCTGGAGAACGACGTTATGGGCGCACTGAAAGTCGGCGTCGAGCCGGTCTTATTCAACCGCAACGCCGCCGGCCCGAAGCCCGGGTCCGTCATGGAAATCCGCTCGCTGGCCGAGCTCCCCTCGCTGCTCTTGCCTCAGCTCGTCATGGAGACTAGTTAACATGCCCCCCAAACCCTCCAAGGTCCTTGTCATAGGCTCCGGGCCCATTGTCATCGGTCAGGCCGCCGAATTCGACTACGCCGGCACCCAGGCATGCAAGGCCCTCCGCGAAGAGGGCGTCGTCTCCGTCCTCGTCAACTCCAACCCCGCCACCATCATGACCGACGAAGACATCGCCGACATCGTCTACATCGAACCCCTCACCCTGGAAGTAGTCTCCCGCATCATCGAACAGGAGCGCCCCGACGGCGTCCTCCCGACCCTCGGCGGTCAGACCGGCCTCAACCTCGCCGTCGAGCTGGCCGACGCCGGCGTCCTGGATAAATTCAACGTCCGCATGCTCGGCACTCCCCTGGAGACCATCCGTCAGGCGGAGGACCGCGAGCTGTTCAAGAAGCTCCTCCAGGACATCGGCGAGCCCTCGCCGCCCAGCGCCACCGTCGAGACCGTCGAAGACGCCCTTGCAGTGGAGGACGAACTCGGCCTTCCCCTGGTGATCAGGCCCGCCTACACCCTCGGAGGCACCGGGGGCGGCATCGCCCGCACCCGGGAGGAGCTCGCAGCCATCGCCGCCGGTGGCATCGCTGCCAGCCCCATCAACCAGGTCCTCGTCGAGCGTTACCTGGAGGGCTGGAAGGAGATCGAGTACGAGGTGATGCGCGACTCCGCCGACAACTGCATCACCGTCTGCAACATGGAAAACATCGACCCCATGGGCGTCCACACCGGCGATAGCATCGTAGTCGCCCCGAGCCAGACCCTCTCCGACCGCGACTACCAGATGCTCCGATCCGCCAGCCTGAACATCATCCGGGCCCTGGGCATCGAAGGGGGTTGCAACGTCCAGTTCGCCCTCGCCCCCGGCCCCCTCGTCGCTGAGGCCTTCGGCCAGTCCTCCGTCGA
>JAAXHX010000509.1 GCA_012270635.1 Dehalococcoidia bacterium
TCGACGGAGGACTGGCCGAAGGCCTCGGCGACGAGGGGCCCGGGGGCGAGGGCGAACTGGACGTTGCAACCCCCTTCGATGCCCAGGGCCCGGATGATGTTCAGGCTGGCGGAGCGGAGCATCTGGTAGTCGCGGTCGGAGAGGGTCTGGCTCGGGGCGACGACGATGCTATCGCCGGTGTGGACGCCCATGGGGTCGATGTTTTCCATGTTGCAGACGGTGATGCAGTTGTCGGCGGAGTCGCGCATCACCTCGTACTCGATCTCCTTCCAGCCCTCCAGGTAACGCTCGACGAGGACCTGGTTGATGGGGCTGGCAGCGATGCCACCGGCGGCGATGGTTGCGAGCTCCTCCCGGGTGCGGGCGATGCCGCCCCCGGTGCCGCCCAAGGTGTAGGCGGGCCTGATCACCAGGGGAAGGCCGAGTTCGTCCTCCACTGCAAGGGCGTCTTCGACAGTCTCGACGGTGGCGCTGGGCGGGGAGGGCTCGCCGATGTCCTGGAGGAGCTTCTTGAACAGTTCGCGGTCCTCCGCCTGACGGATGGTCTCCAGGGGAGTGCCGAGCATGCGGACGTTGAATTTGTCGAGGACTCCGGCGTCGGCCAGCTCGACGGCGAGGTTGAGGCCGGTCTGACCGCCGAGGGTCGGGAGAACGCCGTCGGGGCGCTCCTGTTCGATGATGCGGGAGACGACGTCCAAGGTGAGAGGTTCGATGTAGACGATGTCGGCGATGTCCTCGTCGGTCATGATGGTGGCGGGGTTGGAGTTGACGAGAACGGAGACGACGCCCTCTTCGCGGAGGGCCTTGCATGCCTGGGTGCCGGCATAGTCGAACTCGGCGGCCTGGCCGATGACGATGGGACCGGAACCTATGACTAGGACTTTGGAGGGTTTGGAGGGCATGTTAGCGGGTCTCCATGACAAGTTGGGGCAAGAGCAGCGAGGGGAGCTCGGCCAGCGAGCGGATTTCCATGACGGACCCGGGCTTCGGGCCGGCGGCGTTGCGATTGAATAAGACGGGCTCGACGCCGACTTTCAGTGCGCCCATAACGTCGTTCTCCAATGAATCGCCCACGTGGAGAAGCTGACGGGGTCCGCAACCGGCCTCCCGCATAGCTATTTCGAAGATGCGGGGGTCGGGTTTGTCGATAGCGCCATGGTCCTGGGAAAAGACCTGGAAGGAGACCAGGTCTTCGATGCCGAGGTCCGTAGCCCGGCTGTTGCCGTTGGACAGGAGGCCGAGCTTGTAGTGGGGGCCCAACCGCTCGAGGGCCGGGCGGGCGTCGGGGAAAAGGGTGCGCACCCGGTCGCGTCGCTGGAAATAGAATTGGGTCAGGTAAGAGCCGAGGGCGTCGTTGGGGCGGCCGGCCTCGCGGAGGGCCTGGCGCATCGACTCCTCCCGTATTGCGTCCAAATCCGTGACCCTGCCCCACAGCTGTTCGTGGACCCTGTCCCTTATGGTCGCCATACGGTCGACGCTGAGGGCGTACGCGGCCTCGGGGTCTATCCGGGCGAGCTCTTCCAGGACCTCGTGGAGGGCGCCTCGCGTCGTCGTCTCGAAGTCCCAGAGGGTGCCGTCCACGTCGAAGGAGATGGTGGTTATGCGAGAGAGGTTGGTCAATGTCGGGATGAGTCCTTTACTTTCATAAATCCCACGTTGTCAGGGTTCAGACTGAAGAGGGTTGATATAGCTTAAGTTCAGGTATACGGTTGAAGTCCTTGTCCAGAGTGTAGAGGGGGACGTCATGCCGGATGGCAGTGGCGGCGATAACGATGTTGCTTGTCGCTAAATATAGACCCCTACGCTTGAGCTGAATCCACAGTCTTCCAGCGGTAACCCAGACAGCCTGGTCCGTTTCCAGGAAATCGATAGAAACAACAGTTCGCGTAAAGCGGTCCATCTGTTCTTGGCTCTTTGCTCCCCGTATGAATTCCATAATGACCGGGCCTG
>JAAXHX010000510.1 GCA_012270635.1 Dehalococcoidia bacterium
CTCCTGCATTTGACATTCAACAGGGGTGCGGATAGACTCGCGCCCATCCCGCGCGATGGCTTGTTGTACCGGCTGATTTTGATCCCTCGCCTTACCTTGACGGCTCTACGGTAACCGCCGCTCCCGGAGACACCCGTGGTCTACGTTTCCACCGATATCGACACCGAGCGTTGCCTGCAAGATGCCCTGGACGGTAGACCCGTATCTAAGGAAGAGGCCTACCGCCTGATCCGCGCCCGGGGCAGCGATATCCCAGCCCTCCTCGCCTGCGCCGCCCGGACCGCCGAGAGGTCCAAGGGGAGGCGGATCGCATATTCCCGGAAGGTCTTCATTCCCCTGACCAACCTCTGCCGGGACCGCTGCGGCTACTGCACCTTCGTCAAGGGGCCTAAGCATCCCGAAGCCAAGACCATGACTCCCGACGAAGTCCTCGCCGTGGCGAAGGCGGGCCGTCGGGCGGGATGCAAGGAGGCCTTGTTCAGCCTCGGAGAGAAGCCCGAAGACGTACACCGCCTGGCCCGGACTCACCTCGAGGAGCTGGGGTATCCCTCCATGACCCACTACCTCGAAGCCATGTGCCGCATGGTCTTCGAGGAGACGGGCCTTCTTCCCCATACCAACTCCGGGGTCCTGGAGTATGACGAGATTGTCCGGCTCCGTGATGTCACGGTCAGCATGGGTCTGATGCTGGAGAATGCCAGCCCGCGCCTCCTGGAGAGGGGCCAGGCCCACTTCGGCAGCGTCGGCAAGGACCCGAGAATACGCATGCAGACCATGCGTTACGCCGGCGAGTTGTATGTCCCATTCACCACCGGCATGCTCATCGGTATCGGAGAGACCATAGACGAACGCGTCGACACCCTGTTCGCCATCAAGGAGATCCAGGAAGACTACGGCCACATCCAGGAAGTGATAATCCAGAACTTCCGCGCCAAGCCCGAGACGCGCATGAGGGACTACGGCGAACCCTCGGCGGTGGACATGGCCGTCACCATCGCCGTCGCCCGCCTGGTATTGGGCCCCGATAT
>JAAXHX010000511.1 GCA_012270635.1 Dehalococcoidia bacterium
GGCGGCTGGACCGCCCAGTAGCCCCCTTGACGGGACTGTTTGCGCAAACCGATGCCCCAGGGGGTCGAGGGACCGCTCGTGCTGAGCCTGTCGAAGTATGAGCGGGGGGCTGGGGTCCTGTCCCTCAGGTGAGAAGCCAGGAAGAGACCACCCCCTACCCCGCCACGTACAGGTCCCGGGACTCTTCCGTCAGAACCTCGCACCCGTCCTCCATTATCGCAATCGTCTCACTCAACCCCACCCCGAACCGGCGCGGCGCCCGGAACATGATCGGCAGGTGGAACGTCATGCCGGGGACCAGCGTCTCGTCGTTCCCCTCGGCTATGAAGGTGGCTCCGTCGGCCCAGGTCGGCGGGAACCCCGCCCCGACGCTGTAGCCGCATATCCCCATGAACCACATCTCATCCTCCATACCCGCATAGCCCTTGTGCGCGTCTCGGGCCACGTCGTGGGACGTGCGGCCGGCCTTCGCACCCTCTATCACCAGCTCCAGCGTCCTCTTGACCGCCTCCCCGATCCGCCTCACCTCGTCCGAGGGCTCGCCGAGCACCCCTGTCCTCATGATCGGGGCGTTGTACCTGTGGTAGCACCCGCTGTACTCAAAGAAGGCCACATCTCCCGCGTTCATCGGCACCCGGCGGAAAGTCGTGTGGTGCCAGCTTGCTCGATATCCCGTCGTCACAATAGGTGGTGTTGACATAAACTCACTGCCCGCCCCGATTATCGTCGAGTAGCCCACTTGCGCCAGATCGTTGTCGGTAACTCCCGGGGCTATGGTCCGCAGGGACGCATTGACCCCATCGACACTCATGCGACCCGCCTCCCTCATGTATTCCAGTTCCTTCGGCGACTTGACCTTCCGCACCCTTTCCACCACCCCCGAAGCGTCGACTATCGAGGCATTGGGCAAAGTCCCGCCCATCTCAGCGACCAGCTCCGGCACATGGCCCCCGCGGGCCATCTCTATCCCTATCCTCTTGTTGCCCAGGCCCCGGGTCTCCAGCATCGCCGCCACCTTTGACG
>JAAXHX010000512.1 GCA_012270635.1 Dehalococcoidia bacterium
CTCCAGCATCGCCGCCACCTTTGACGCGACCAGCCCGCCCTCGTCCCAGGCGAAGCTCACCACGTCTTCCACCCAGCCGGAAAGCACCGCCGCCGGTATCTCGCACGATGCCGTCACCACGCCCGCGTCCCCGTCCACCGGAAGGACCAGGGCCGTGAGGTTGGAGATGGAAAAGGTGTAGTACCCCGAGAGGTAGTGCAAGTTCGCCGGCGAGACCACGATCAGCCCATCCAGCCCGTCTGCCGCCATCTCGGCCCGCACCTTGGCGACTCTTTCGTCGTATTCCTCCTGTGTGAAGGGGAGCTCCTTGGCTATAGGGCCGCTCCGAAGCAAGCTCATGTATTGCAAGTGGTCCATCTGCTCTCTCCTCTCAGGTCTACACCCCGGCGTCGGGCGTCGGACGTGCCCCCCCATTCTACACCAGCCCCGACTCCGGCCTCGCCCGTGCTATATAATCTATCCTTATAACCGAGAATGCCCTGCAGGTCTCTGACCATCGATTGCCGAATGAACCTGGACCACCTGACAACCTACCTGGAAGTGGTCAAGCGCGGCTCTTTCTCGGGGGCAGCCAGGCATCTCGGCCTCACCCAGCCCGGCGTCAGCCAGCAGGTCCGCCGGTTGGAGGATGACCTCGGATTTGCCCTCCTCGACCGCCGGAAACGCCGCATTGCGATGACCGACGCAGGACAGGAGTTTCACCGCTTCGCCTCCCGTGTCCTAGACGCCCGCTCCGAGTTTGAAGAGAGACTTAGAGAACTTGACGGCGAGCTCGGCGGACGCCTCGCCCTGGGCGCCAGCACCGTCCCCGGCGAGTTCATCCTTCCCGGCCTCCTGGCCGAGTTCATGGCCCTCCATCCCGCCGTCGAGGCCTCGGTCGAGATTGGCGACACCGAAGACGTCGTCGAGATGGTCCGCACCGCCGAGGTGGACCTCGGCTTCGTCGGGGCCCGGGTCTCCCGTCGCGGCGTGAAGCAGGCGCCTTTCCTCGAAGACGAGCTTCTTCTCATCGTCCCGCCCTCCCACCCCCTGGCTGGGGAGGACAACATAGCCGTCACGGCCCTGGCCCGGGAGCGCCTAATCACCCGGGAGCGGGGCTCCGGCACCATGCAGAACGTCCACAGGATGTTGAAAGAG
>JAAXHX010000513.1 GCA_012270635.1 Dehalococcoidia bacterium
GCGATCATGCTCACGTCCACGTAGGACGGCGGCATTATCTCTTGGTAGTGGATGTTGAATCCGTGGGCGAACATCAGGGTCTGGCCGGACTTCAGGTTCCCGGCGATGTGGTCGGCGAAGACGCCGCCCTGTCGCTCGTCGGGGATGGTCATCATCATGATGTCGACTTCTTTGGCCACGTCGGCAACCTCGGCGACTCGGAGGCCGGCCTGCTCGGCCTTCTCCCAGCTCTTGCTGCCCTGGTACAGCCCAACCATGACGTCGCAGCCGCTGTCTTTCAGGTTCAGGGAGTGGGCGTGGCCCTGGCTGCCGTAGCCAATCACGCCGATGCTCTTTCCATCGAGAAGAGAGATGTCAGCGTCGTCGTCGTAATACACCTTTGCGTTGATTGCCATGTCGTTATACTCCTCCTATATCCTCGTAGACGATGGCCTTCTCGACGCCGTCCCCCAGCCTTCCCGCCGCGCCACGGACCATCGCGACCTCGCCGGTGCGCATCATCTCCAGTACGCCGAAGGGTAGGAGCATGGAGTGCAGCGCCTCTATCTTGTCGGCGTCCCCGGTGGCCTGAATAATCATGGTGTCGATGTCCACGTCCACGATGTCGGCCCTAAAAATCCCGATGACGTTGATGATGTCGTTGCGGTCCTTGGCCAAGGCCCTGAGTTTGATGAGGGCCAACTCCCGGGCCACGATCTCCGACCCGGTTATGTCCTTCACCTCCATGACCCCGACGACCTTTCGGAGCTGCCGGGCGGCCTGGACCCGGACTCCCTCTCCACCCTCGACCACTATGGTCATTCGGGACAGCCTGGGCGTCTCGCTGTGGCCCACGGCGAGGCTGGCGATGTTGAAGCCGCGCCGGCGGAACAGCCCCGACACGCGATTGAGGACTCCGGGCTTGTCTTCCACCAGGGCGGTCAATATGTGTCTGGGCAGCGCCATATCAACGGTCCCTAACCCATGGCCTGGCTGACATTCGGGTCCTCCACCATGGAGGCGAGAGAGCCGCCGGGGGGGATGAAGGGGTAGACGTTCTCTTCAACCGGGACCACGAAGTCCACGATGACGGGGCCCTTGTGGGCCGTCGCTTCTCGGATTGCCGGGAGGACTTGGTCCTTGGCGGTTACCCTGAGCCCCATGCACCCGAAGGCGTCGGCAAGCTTGACGAAGTCGGGGGTGTGGAACTCGGTGGCCACGTAGCTCTTGTTGTAGAACAGTTCCTGCCATTGACGCACCATGCCGTGGAACCCGTTGTTCATCACGGCCAGCTTCACGGGTATGTTGTTCTGGACCATGGTCAAGACTTCGGACATGGTCATCTGGAATCCGCCATCGCCGCAGATGGACCAGACGACCCTGTCGGGATTGGCTACCTGGGCCCCCATGGCAGCCGGGACCTCGTAGCCCATCGTTCCTGCGCCGCCGGATGTAATGAACCTGCCCGGCTTGTCGGATACGAAGCGCTGCGCAGCCCACATCTGGTGCTGGCCCACGCCGGTAACTATGATTGCCTCGCCGTCCGATTCCCGGTTCAGTTCCGCCAGGATGTACTGGGGCAGAAGCTCATGGGTGTCCCTGATCGAGAGCGAGGGATGGGTGCGGCGCCACTCATCTATCTGCCCGACCCATTCGGCGTGGATGTTACGCTCCACGAGAGGATTCAGTTCATTGAGGACTTCTTTCACGTCGGAGACCAGGGCGAGGTCCACGACCACGTTCTTGGCCACTTCCGACTCATCGATGTCGATGTGGATCTTCCTAGCCTTGGGGGCGAAGAGGTTCACGTTGCCCGTAACCCGGTCGTCGAACCTCATGCCAATGCCAACGAGCAGGTCCGCCTCGTCGATGGCCATGCTGGCCCAAGCGACGCCGTGCATGCCAGGCATGCCCACGTTCAGCAGGTGACTTCCGGGAATCGAGCCCAGGCCCAGGAGCGTAGTTATGACGGGGATCTGGGCTTTCTCCGCAAGCTCCAGCAATTGAGCATGCGCCCCGGAGATGTTGACCCCCCGTCCTGCAATGATGATGGGCTGCCTGGCGGCGTTTATCATCTCGGCGGCGCGCTTGAGGTCGGCGGGGTGAAGATCGCCGCCGGGTTGGTAGGTGGGTAGCTCTGCCGACTCGGGGTAGCCGTGGAACTCCACTTCCTCGGTCTGAACATCCTTGGGGATGTCCACCAGCACGGGGCCCGGGCGCCCAGTGCGGGCCAAGTGAAAGGCCTTCTTGATGGTCATGG
>JAAXHX010000514.1 GCA_012270635.1 Dehalococcoidia bacterium
GCAGTCACTCGGAGAAAGAAGAGGACTAGGAGGGGGAGGGGACGCTCATGATGAGGCTCTCGAAGTATGAGCAGGAGGGGCGCGGTCCAATTGGCATGCGCATCTCGAACCCTCCGCTCGACCCTTCGACTCTGCTCAGGGTGAGCGGTGTGGGTGGCAGTCACTCGGAGAAAGAAGAGGACGAGGAGAGGGTGGGGCCGCTCGTGCTGAGGCTCTCGAAGTATGAGCGGGGGGGCGTTCACGCCCTAGGCGCACCGATGGCCGGACCGGGGATTGTCAGCCCGTGGGGTGGAGGCATCTGACGGTGTGGCGCAGAGACTCGGAGAACTCCGAGACCTGCCACCGGCGTACCTCCGGTGCGTGCATCTCTTCTTCGAGCTTTGAAGGGGCCCGGGCGAGCCTATCCAGGCTGTCGGCGGGCCATATCAAGGACTGCTCCAGGGACAACTGCTTTGCCAGAGCGGACCGCCAGGCTTTGAGCTGCTTCAGATTGGCCATCTGCTCGTGGGTGGGCCTTGGCGTAGACGGCTTGCGGAAGGCGCGCCGGTCCACGGGCCTGGAGGCCGTGCCCCTGGCCACGGCCTTGGCTATGGCCTTCCCATAGCGGCGCAGAGCGTAGGCCCCGATGCCCGGTAGGCTTTTGAGGTCGGCTTTCGGCTCCTGGGCTATAGCGACCAGGGCCCGGTCGGGCATTACGCGGAAGGCTGGGCGTCCGAGCTTCAGGGCCGCCGCATCCCGGAACACCGCGAGCTCCCGCAGAATGGCCAGGGCCCGGCCGTCCAGCTCCGAACTGCCCTTGATGGAGATGAAGGACTTCTTCGGCCCGTCGGGGGGCGAGTAGCGCACGGCCTCGATGCGGCGGCACTCCTCTTCGACCCATTGACTGCGGCCCAGGGCGTCGGTGCGGCGGACTAACTCATCCATGAGGCGCTTGAGGTGAAGGACGTCCGACGCGGCGTATCGCAACGCCTCATCGGACAGGGGCCTCAGGCCCCAGTCGGCGCGCTGGAGACGCTTGTCCTTGACGAGCTTGAGGCCGATGACCTCTTCGGCTATGTTGCCGAGGCCCAGCTTCTCCAGACCGAGAAACCTGGCCCCGACAGCGGTGTCGTAGAGGTTGACGACGGTCATATCCCATTCACGGTCAAGAGATCGGATGTCGTTCTCACCGCTGTGAAGAATCTTCCTGATGGCCGGATCGTGGAAGATGCGGCGGAGGGGCTCGGAGGCTTCGACGGCGAGGGGGTCGACGAGATAACACCGGGTCTCGGTGGCAAGTTGGACGAGGCAGATGCGCTCGGGGTAACGAAAGAAGCCGTTGGACTCGGTGTCGACGCTGACGAAGGGGCTGCGAAGAATGTCACAGGTGATGCGCCGCAGGGTGTCGGGGTCTGCGACGTAGGTTATATCGGGCCCGGATGGCATGCATGAAATTCTAGGGCATTAGGCAAGTGCCCCGGGGCCGGATATCGGCGGGGGTGGAAGATGGCCGCCCATCAGACGGGGATCACGCATCTTCCGAGACGTGCAACTGACCTCGGGTGAGCGTGTTTAGCCATTGGTCTGCGGACTCGGGGGAGCGGAGGTGGACAAGGTGAATATGGGCGTACTCCGGTCGGGCCAGCGCTGAGGGTATCTCCCGGCGACGCAGCCAATGGGTCTGCATCGCCCATAGGAGGAGGGACTTACGGCTGAAGAAGTGCCGCAAGAGCGTATCCTGGTTGCCGTTCCAGAGCTCCTGACGAAGGACTGCGCGACGCAACGTCCTCCAGAACAGTCTCCACATGACCACGGATATAGGGTAGTCCAGCCATACCAGGGTTTGCACCCTGGGCCATACGATGTCCCGGGCAAGGGAATAGTTGCCGTCGGCGACCCAGGCCCCGGGCTGGAGGGCCTGTCTTAGCTGCTCCTTGAACTCCTCGTCGGGGGTCTCGGTCCAATGGGGGCCGTGTTGGTAGGCGTCGAACTCCACGTGGGGGATTTCGAGGGTCTGGGCGATTTTCTTGGCGAGCACAGTCTTGCCCGCGCCGCTGGTCCCGACTACAAGGATGCGGTCGAGTCCAGGGAGGAGGGGTTGGGGGGTGGACGTTTGGGGGTGGATGGGAGGGACTCCTTTCCGGTGGGACCTGGGGATGGGGACTTGATGGACGCAAGACTAGAACTTGAGTTCCATATAGGTCAATGGAGAGATGTCACATTCTGGAAGAGGAGATTTTCAGGGAGGGATGGGAGTGGACAAGGGGGAGATTCCTGGTGGGCCTGTGGATGACAGACCGGGAGAGTCGTGTACAAGGGGATTGATATAATTTGCGGGTCAAGGTCGCCGGAGGTGCAATCCTGGCCTGCGATATCCATACTTCCTTCTTCTACCGCCTGGGCCTTTGGTCTCATAGATATCGCTGGCTGATAATCGTGTTCTGGGCCGTGGTCCTCGCTGGGTCGGGGGCGCTGGCCCCGAGGGTCGGGTCGGTGCTTACCTCGGGGTTCGGGGAGCAGGACACCGAGGCCCATCGCGGCTTCGCGCTCCTGGAAGAAGAGGGCATCCTCAACCAGGCCGTCATCATCCTGGTCTTCTCCCACGACACCCTCACCGTTGAGGCCCCCGTCTACCGGACCAGCGCCCAAACCGTTCTAACCGCCGTGTCCCGTTACCCGGGAGCAGCGTCGGCTGACAGCTTCTTCTCGACGGGCAACCCGAACCTGGTATCTCCCGACGGGCGGACCACCTTTGCCGTGGTGGGGCTGAACATCCCCCTGGATGACGTGCTGGACGAGACGCCGAGAATCCGGGCCACGATACCGGAGGTGGAACTGGACGTATGGGTGACGGGGGGCTCGGCGATCTTTTCGGACATAAACGAGTACACGGGGCGAGACCTAAGGCGCGCCGAGATAATCACCTTTCCGGTGGTGGCGCTGGCGCTGCTTCTAATATTCAGAACGGTGGTATCGGTGGCCGCGCCTATAGCCATAGGGATGATGGGGCTGGGGATCACATTGGCGGTGATCTACCTGCTGGGACTGGTGACCTCGATGTCGGTGTTTTCCATGAACACGGCGACGCTGCTAGGGGTGGGAGCGGCCATCGACTACTCGCTTTTGATGGTGAGCAGGTTCCGCGAGGAGCTGGAGGGAAGGGATGTACGAGACAGCGTTGCCGTGACGGTGGCTACGGCGGGGAGGGCGATCCTGTTTTCGGGGATCACGACGGCTCTCGGGTTGGTGGGACTGCTCATCTTCGAGTTATCGATGCTGAGGTCGATAGGCATCGGGGGGATAGTGGTGATAGGGGCGTCGGTCATGGTGGCGCTCACCCTGGTGCCGGCGCTGCTCTCAGTGCTCGGGCGCCGGATAGATGCGTTACCCATTCTCCCGGCTTCACTCTATCGGAGCGGTCGCTTCTGGAGGACCCTGGCCGGGTGGGTCATCCGGCGGCCGTTGCTGATCATGGTCCCGGTGATAGTGGCGCTGCTGGCCCTGGGGATACCGTTCCTGCAGGTGAAGCTGGGCATCCCCTGGGCCAGCGTACTGCCGGAAGAGGCGGAGTCGAGGCAGGGGTGGGAGAAGGTGTCGGAGGAGTTGGGCGAAGGGGCATTGGTACCTATCCTGGTGGCCGCGCGTTTCGAGGATGAAGTTGTGTCCCCCGACAGCGTAGCCGCACTCCACCGCTATTCGCAGATGGCCCGGGAGCTTCCGGGGGTGACGAGGGTGGAGAGTCTTGTCGATGTCGGGCCGGGGTGGACTTTGGAGCAGTACCAGGTCCTCTATGCCAGCCCGGAGGCGAGGGAGTCGCCGGAGGTGGAAGCGGCGTTGAGGGAGTTCGGAGGCGGACACGTCACGATGGTGAGCATCTATACCGGCTACGAGATGAACTCTGACGAGGCGCGGGAGACGGTGCGCCAACTCCGAGGCTACGCGGGCGAAGGGGAGTTCATGGTGTCGGGGGCGACGGCCAGCCTGATGGACGCGGTGGATGCGATGTACGACGCCTTCCCGTGGGCCCTGGCGCTGGTTACGGTGTCGGTATACGTTGTTCTGATGGTGCTGTTCAGGTCGGTGGTCATCCCGTTGAAGGCCCTGGTTATGAACGGGATGAGCGTGTTCGCAAGCTATGGGGCACTTGTCTTCATCTTCCAGCAGGGGCGCCTGGAGGGTGTGCTGAACTTCACCTCGACGGGGTTCCTGGAGGCGACCATCCCGATC
>JAAXHX010000515.1 GCA_012270635.1 Dehalococcoidia bacterium
CGACATGGGGGCCGACGTGATCAAGGTGGAGGCCCCGGGGAGAGGGGACCCGGGCCGAAAGGCGCCACAGGACGTCGTCGGGTTGGACAGCCCCTATTTCCTGATCCTCAACTCCAACAAGCGGAGCATTACTCTCAACTTGAAGTCGGAGGAGGGGAAGGCGGTGTTCCTGGATTTGGTGAAGAACGCGGACGTGGTGGCGGAGAACCAGGGCCCCGGGACCCTGGAGCGGCTGGGGTTGGGGTACGACGTCCTGTCGGGAGTGAACCCGAAAATAGTGCTGGGCCGGATCAAGGGCTTCGGGACGTACGGGCCGTACAGCGACTACAAGTGCTTCGACATGATCGCGCAGTGCACGGGAGGCTCCTATTCGACCAATGGCTACAAAGACGGGCCGCCGATTGCCATGGGGACGTCCATCGGGGACATAGGGACGGGCTATCACGCGGCGCTGGGCGTGGTGTCGGCGCTGCTGCAGCGGGAACGGACGGGGAAGGGGCAGGTGGTGGAGGTGTCGATGCAGGAGTCGGTGTTCAACTTCAGCCGGGTGGCGATGATGTGGTACTACCACGACCCCGACATGATAATGAGGAAGGGAGACGACGGCTGGAACACCGCGCCCTCCCGCATGTACAGGTGCAAACCCGGAGGCCCCGACGACTATTGCTACATCTACGCCACCGAGAGCATCGCCGACTCCTGGAACAAGCTGCTGACGATAATGGGCAGGGAAGACCTGGTAGGCGATGAGCGGTACGCGACCTCCGAACTGCGGTTCCAGAGGAAGGAAGAAGTGGACAAGCTGGTGGGGGACTGGGCGATGCAGCACACGAAATACGAGGTGATGAACACGTGCGCCAGCCAGGGCGTCGTGGCGGGGGCGGTGCTGAACGCTAAGGACCTGTTCGAGGACCCGCACATCAGGGACCGGGAAATGATCGCGACGATGGACCACCCGCAGAGGGGCGAGTGGAAGATGATCGGCAACCCGATCAACCTGTCGGACTCCCCGACGGAATACAGAGGAGCGCCACTCCTGGGACAGGACACAGAAGACGTGCTGTCAGGGGTGTTGGGATATTCCGAAGACCGGATAGAGCGGCTGCGTCAAGAAAGCGTAGTCTAGCCGTCCCCATCGATGGGATGCTGAGACTCGCCCTGGCCGGGGCTTGCGTTCTGCTGCTGATGGCGTGTGGGGTCGGGGACCCGGGTGCGGGCACCGAGTCCGAGGCTGCCCTGGCCCATTTCCAGGAGGCGGAAGCGCTGGTGGAGAAGGGCCAGTTGGGTGCATCCATAGCTGCGTTCACGAGGGCCATCCGCGCCGATCCCGAATTCACCGACGCCTATTTCAACAGGGGCATAGTCCGGCTGGCGATACATCGATGGCCTGACGCCATCAAAGACTACGACAAAGCGCTGGATCTGGACGCCGAGCGCATCCCCGCGTATTTCAACAGGGCATTGGCGTATTCCCAGATAGGAAGGCCACAACAGGCGGTGTCGGACTACACGGAAGTGGTGGAGCGGGACCCGGGTCACGCGGGGGCCTACTCCAACCGAGGCAGCATGTACGTCTCGATGGGGCTGCCGGCGCTGGCGCTGGATGACTTCGACCGGGCTATCGGGCTGGACGCGGGGCTCGGGAAGGCCTACGTGGGCAGGGCGATAGCCTACTCGATGCTGGAAATGCCAGACGAGGCGCAGAGGGCTATAGATGCGTCGGTGGAGCTGGGTTACGCGGAATACAACGTGAACCGGATAATCGAGCGGGCGCTGGCGGAGTACCGGTTGGCGGGGATGGTGGAGTAGTCGGGGGCTTGCCCCCCCGCTCATACTTCGACGGGCTCAGCACGAGCGGCCCCACCTCTCGCCCATACTTCGACGGGCTCAGCACGAGCGGCCCCACCTCTCGCTCATATTTCGATGGGCTCAGCACGAGTGGCCCCGCCCCTCGCTCATACTTCGACAGGCTCAGCATGGGCGGCCCCACCTCTCGTTCATACTTCGACAGGTTCAGCATGGGCGGCCCCACCTCTCGT
>JAAXHX010000516.1 GCA_012270635.1 Dehalococcoidia bacterium
GGGCCGCCGATTGCCATGGGGACGTCCATCGGGGACATAGGGACGGGCTATCACGCGGCGCTGGGCGTGGTGTCGGCGCTGCTGCAGCGGGAACGGACGGGGAAGGGGCAGGTGGTGGAGGTGTCGATGCAGGAGTCGGTGTTCAACTTCAGCCGGGTGGCGATGATGTGGTACTACCACGACGCCGACATGATAATGAGGAAGGGAGACGACGGCTGGAACACCGCGCCCTCCCGCATGTACAGGTGCAAACCCGGAGGCCCCGACGACTATTGCTACATCTACGCCACCGAGAGCATCGCCGACTCCTGGAACAAGCTGCTGACGATAATGGGCAGGGAAGACCTGGTAGGCGATGAGCGGTACGCAACCTCCGAGCTGCGGTTCCAGAGGAAGAAAGAAGTGGACAAGCTGGTAGGGGACTGGACGATGCAGCGCACGAAATATGAGGTGATGAACACGTGCGCCAGCCAGGGCGTCGTGGCGGGGGCGGTGCTGAACGCGAAAGACCTGTTTGAGGACCCGCACATCAGGGACCGGGGAATGATCGCGACGATGGACCACCCGCAGAGGGGCGAGTGGAAGATGATCGGTAACCCGATCAACCTGTCGGACTCCCCGACGGAGTACAGAGGAGCGCCACTCCTGGGACAGGACACGCAAGACGTGCTGTCAGGGGTGTTGGGATATTCCGAAGACCGGATAGAGCGGCTGCGTCAAGAAAGCGTAGTCTAGCCGTCCCCATCGATGGGATGCTGAGACTCGCCCTGGCCGGGGCCTGCGTTCTGCTGCTGATGGCGTGTGGGGTCGGGGACCCGGGCGTGGGCACCGAGTCCGAGGCTGCCTTGGCCCATTTCCAGGAGGCGGAAGCGCTGGTGGAGAAGGGTCAGTTGGGCGCATCCATAGCTGCGTTCACCAGGGCCATCCGCGCCGATCCCGAATTCACCGACGCCTATTTCAGAAGGGGCGGGGTCCGGCTGGCGATACACCGATGGCCCGACGCCATAGAAGACTACGACAAAGCGCTGGACCTGGACGCCGAACGCGTTCCCGCGTATTTCAACAGGGCATTGGCGTATTCCCAAGTGGGAAGGCTGCAGCAGGCGGTGTCGGACTACACGGAAGTGGTGGAGCGGGACCCGGGTCACGCGGGGGCCTACTCCAACCGAGGCAGCATGTACGTCTCGATGGGGCTGCCGGCGCTGGCGCTGGATGACTTCGACCGGGCTATCGGGCTGGACGCGGGGCTCGGGAAGGCCTACGTGGGCAGGGCGATAGCCTACTCGATGCTGGAAATGCCAGACGAGGCGCAGA
>JAAXHX010000517.1 GCA_012270635.1 Dehalococcoidia bacterium
TGAGGCCGGAATCGATGGTTTCCTCGAGGCCGTATTGGATGACGGGCCTATCGACGAGGGGGAGCAGCTCCTTGGGGACGGCCTTGGTGGTGGGGAGGAAGCGGCTGCCCCAACCGGCGGCGGGGACTACGACGGTCCTGACGGGGGTTGGCGACGGCATGGCCTTGATTAGGGGCTAGGGCCAGGACTTGCCGAAGAGGTCGGTCTGGACGATTTTGCCGGTGAAAGAGGTGTCGGACAGGGCGGCGAGGAAAGCTGCGGAGGGGACGACGGCGGCGGGATCCTTCCAACTGGACCAATCGGTGTCTTCGGGGTAGGTGAAGAGGGCGCCCTCGGTCTTCACCTGGCCGGGGTCGAGGCCATTGACGGCCACGTTGTGGTCTTTCATTTCCCGGGCGAGGCCCTGGGTGAAGCGGTCGAGGGCGGCGTCGGCGGCGCCGTAGAGGGTGAGGGCACCGACATCGTGGGCGGCGGCGGAGCTGACGTTGATGATGGAGCCGGACTTTTGCTTCATCATGTGAGGGATAGTCAACATGCACAGCTCTATGGGGGCGCGGACGTTGATCTCGGCCATGAGGCCCCAACGCTTGACGGTAGTGTCGGCGACGTTGGTGTGGAGGATGATGGCGGCGTTGTTGACCAGGACGTCGATCCGGTCATAGGCGTCGATGACCTGGCGGATCAGAGCGCTGCGGTCCTCGGCGCTGGTCAGGTCGCAGCGGATGGGGAGGCACTCGCCCCCGGTGGCCCGGATCTGCTCTGCGGTCTCGTGGATGGTGCCGGGGAGCCTGCTGCGGCCCGGGGCGTCGGTGCGGGCCATGACGACCACCTTGGCCCCCTCCTTGGCGAAGCCGATGGCGAGACCCTTGCCGATGCCTCGGCTGCTTCCCGTTACGATGGCGACCCTGTCTTTGAGCTTCACCTTTGTCTCCTGTTCAAGGGTATCGGGGGTGGGTGGGCACGGGTCAGGGTCAAGGTACACCATGGAGGGGTGGATGACCAGTCCCGTGGGGAGTTGGGGCTCCCCTCGGCCCCTCGGGGCAAATCGGTTCCCACCCGCCCACCCTGTTTATTGAATTAATGGAAATGCTGCCTTGCAGCATTTCCATTAATTCTTTGACCAAGTGGGAGGGGGCAGGATAGGTCTCTCCGCTCATACTTTCCTTCGACAGGCTCAGGATAAACTAGG
>JAAXHX010000518.1 GCA_012270635.1 Dehalococcoidia bacterium
CCGCGCCTGTAGCCGAAGTCGGCGGTTATGACGGCCTTCGCCTCGGCATCGAGAATCCTCTGCCGCAGCGCCCCGACACTGAACCCCGCGTACACCACGCTGTGCACCGCCCCCACCCGGGCGCAGGCCAGCATCGAGATCACTCCCTCCGGGGTGAGGGGCATGTATATGACAACCCGGTCGCCCTTGCCGACCCCCAGGCTCCTCAGCCCGTTGGCCATCCGGTTGACCTGCTGGGCCAGCCGACCATAGGTCAGGACCTTCTCCGACCCATCCTCCCCCAGCCACACGAAGGCCGCCTTGTTCTTCCGGCCGTCGGTCAGATGCCGGTCCAGGCAGTTGTAGGTAATGTTGCACTCGCCGTCCGGGAACCATTGGAAGTTGGGGTAGTCCCATTCGAAGACCCGGGTCCAGGGCTTGAACCAGTCCAGCTCCGACGCCACCTGCGACCAGAAGCCCTCGGGGTCTTCCGTGGACCGCCGGTACTCGGTCTCGTAGTCCTGAACGTTGGCGTTTTCCACCAGCCGGGTGGGCGGCTCTATCTCGCCCGTTTCCTGCAGCAGGTGGTCGATCTGTCTCTGCTCTACCACAATTTTCTCCCGTTCTTCCTGGGTTCAAGGAGCCTTAGACAGACCCCCAAAAATCGGTGCCATGTTAGCAGTTATCGGGGTCGGGTGGAACGGGGCGGAAAGGACTTGGAGACAGGACTACCGCCCCCCGCCCCACTACTGCTAATATGTCCCTACACCCCGACACCCCCAGGAGATTGCAATGACCGAAAAGAGCGTTGGCATTGTTAACGTCCCCGGAGACGCCCGAGCCATAGTGGACGGCATCAGGGACCTGGAAAGAGCCGGAATTCCGGCGGTCTGGCTCACCACCGGGGCCCCGGGCCTCGACGCCCTGACCGTCTTTTCCGCCGCCGCTGCCGTGACCGACACCATTAAGATGGGTACCGCCGTGACCCCCACCTGGGCACAGCACCCGGTCTACTCCGTCCAGCAGATCCAGGTTATAGCCAACCTGGCCCCCGGCAGGCTGCGGTTCGGGGTCGGGCCCAGCGGCAAGGGGGGCATGGAGAAGACCTACGGTGTCGACTTCCGGGCGCCGGTGACCAACATGCGGGAGTTCATCCAGGTGGCGAAATCCCTGCTGCAGACCGGCGCAGTCGATTTCGAGGGGCGCCACTACCGTTCCAGGACCAGCATCGGGGACCCGGTCCCCGACGTTCCGGTCATCGGCTCGGCCCTGGGGACAGGGGCCTTCCGCGCCTGCGGGGAGGTGGCCGACGGCGCGATAAGCTGGCTCTGCCCGCCCCCCTATATCCGGGACTTCGGTCGGCCCGCCCTGGAAGAGGGCGCCCGCAACGCCGACCGCACCACCCCACCCCTAATCGCCCACTTTGTGACGTGCCTTCACGAGGACGTCGGCGAGGTGCGGGCCGCCGTCCGGCGGGACTTCACCTACTTTGCCTCCGCCGAGTTCTACCTCAACATGTTCGCCGCCGCGGGATTCCCGGAGGTCAGCCGGCAAACCGGCCTCTCCGACGCCCTCATAGACTCGGTGACCTTCTACGGGGACCAGACCGCCATCGCAGCCCGCATTCAGGAGCTCTTCGAGGGCGACGCCGACGAGGTCTACGCCTCCATCGTCACGCCGGGCCCCGACCCCGTCGCTTCCCGGGCTCGCACCGTTGCCGCCCTCAGCGAGATCAACAAGAGTCTATAGACGGGCCTAACCCGACACTCTACTTGCCTTAGCGAACCATAAGCCACACCTATCGCGGAAGGAGGCATCTCGTGGCCGAAACGCCCATGAACATGCGGGACTACGAAGAGACCTATCGCTCCTTCCGTTTGGACGTGCCGGAGTTCTACAACTTCGCCTTCGACGTGGTGGACAAGTGGGCCGAGGACCGGACGAAGCTTGCCCTCCTGACCGTGGACTCCGAGGGGGAAACCGCGGAACGCCACTCCTTCTGGGACTTGAA
>JAAXHX010000519.1 GCA_012270635.1 Dehalococcoidia bacterium
GCTCAATGTTCCTGGGTATTGACACACGACACGGGGTTGAGGAAGGCCGGGCGTTCACTGCGTCGGTGACGGTCCACGAGGGGCGTGGCAATGAAAGACCGTATGGCAAGAAGGGCAATTGCGGGGCTGGAGGGCTGTACAGAGAATCGAGCTTCCTGACGGAGACGCGATATGGACGCTGAACGCCGTGTTGCAGGCGCTTTCCCTACAGGCAGATCAATTGGAGGCAACGATCTGAATGAAAGGACCGGTCGTAAGGTCGTGTGCAAGTACCAAAGCTGAGATGTGCATCGGGCGTTGGTCGAGAGGAGGCTGTCGTGTGCAGTGTCCGTAGCTGAGATGTGCATGTCTTCGGAGAAATCGAAGGGAATCTGGGGTTTCGGGTTGGCTACGAGGTCGAGTTTGACGAGCCTGGCCAAGCGCGCGAACTCATGGTGACGCGTCACCCACGTTACTGTGCCTGATGCTGGAACGGGGGCCGACGGCCATATCTCGCAGCTCCGTCTCAGACCAGGGGATCGGGGCGGGGCACGTACAGGGGGGCAAACCCGGCCCCCGTTATTAGGTACCCACGGCAGACCCGCGACGACGATGTTGGAGACGTGTACGGGAAAGCAACGTAGTTCCCTAGGAGGGAAGCAGGGGCTATGCAAAGCTGAATCGTGATGAAAGGCCCTCTATAGGACAAACGCGGGGAAGCAATCTCATTCCGGTGCTGGTTCCGGTCTCATTCCCCACTCCCAGCTACGAGAGTTCCCTCGGAGGGAGGTTCGACAGTCGTCAGGGAGTTCCCAGCAGCAGCTACGGAAGTTCCCTCGGAGGGAAGCCCTCGCGGCCCTGCTTGTCGGTCGTTTGCTCCAGATGCCCCGCGTGGTCGGCAGCTCGGCCCGGTCCCGGTGGGGTGACGTAGCGGATGCCCTCGGCGGACAGGATGTAGCGGGTGCCGCCGCGTTTGCCATGACGCTCGACCAAGCCCCAGGTGTTCGCGAGGTTGTGCATCACTAGGCTTGTCAACGAGTAGAGTCCCAGGAAGTGGTG
>JAAXHX010000520.1 GCA_012270635.1 Dehalococcoidia bacterium
CGTTCTACGCGCTGGCCCTGCCCGCCTTGCTGTTTGCGGGCCTGGGCCAGTCGGGGTTCACCATCATGCAATCGACGATAGCGACTACGGCGTCGACGCCGGAGATGAGGGGTCGGGCCATGGGGGCGGTGGCCATGGCCATCGGGGCCTTGCCGCTGGGCATGCTGTACATGGGGGGCCTGGCGGAGTGGATCGGCGCCCCGCGGGCGGTGACCTACAGCAGCCTGGCCTTCCTGGCCGTAGTCCTGTTGACGGCGGCCACGCAGCCCGGGATCCGAAGGGTAAGATGATAAAAGGGAGGGGGCGGGGGCCGCTCGTGCTGAGGCCCTAGTTTACCCTGAGCCTGTCGTAGGGAAGTATGAGCGGGGGAGAGGGCAGCGACCTCTCCCAACCCGGACCCATTGGAAACGGAGCGCTTGAATATGAAGTTTGGACTGTTCTTCTTCGCCGAGAACCCAGAAGAGTTCCGCACACCCGACACCGAAAACTACCAGCAGGCGCTGGAGCTCACGGAGCTTGCCGAGGACCTGGGTTTCGACCAGGTGTGGACCGCCGAACACCACTTCGACTCCCAGTACCCGCCCAACCCGTTCATCCTGTGCGCGGCCATGGCCGCAAGGACGAAGCGCATAAGGATCGGGACGAACATCTGCATACTTCCCCTGCACCATCCCCTGGTGGTTGCGGAGAATGCGGCAATGGTGGACGTGCTCTCCAACGGCCGGTTCGACCTGGGCTTGGGTGTCGGGTATGAGAAGACGGAGTTCGATACGCTGGACGTGCCCAGGAAAGAGAGAGGACGGAGGATGGAGGAGGGCCTACGGTCGATAATCGGCCTGATGACCGAAGAGAAGTTCACCTTCAGGGGCCGTCACTTCCATTTCAACGGGGTGACGATGCTCCCCCGCCCCGTGCAGAAGCCCCACCCTCCGATATGGGTCGCGGCGGAGAAGAGGCCGACAGGAGACGAGATACCGCCGGCCATCGAGCGGGCGGCGAAGTACGGGTGTCATCTCACCGGGCCCCGGGACCCGAACATGCTGGGGCCCTACGACAGGGCGCTGCGAAAGTACGGTCGGGAGCCGGGAGACTATTTCAGGAACGTCATCCGCAACTGCTACGTCGGGGAGACTAAGGAGCAGGCATGGAGGGACTACGCTCCCCATTCGCTGGCCCAGATGCGCGGGTACCTGCCCAGGTACACGGAGGCCGGGATATTCGACACGATGGCCGGTGAGATGTTCGGCAGGCTGCCCCTGCCCAGCGCCGAGGAATTGCCGGCGATGGCGGAGTCCGGCGAAGTGCATTTCCTGGGCAAACCCTTCGTGGTTGGAACGCCGGACGAGGTGTGCCGGGCAATCGAGGAGGACCGGGCCCGGGGCATCACGCATTTCCTGGCCTGGATGCAGATCGGGGGGATGGACGCGCGGAAGACCCGCAGCTCCATGAAACTGTTTGCCAAGGAGGTCATGCCCCACTTCCGGGACTAAGAGCGCTCAGCCGCTCGTTAGAATCCGAAATGAGCGCATCCAGCACTCTCTCCCGATGAGGCCTTTGCACAACCCGTGTCGGGCGGAGGGGCGGGGCCGCTCGTGCTGAGCCTGTCGAAGCATGAGCGGGGGAGGGGTAGACGGGCGTCCCAGTGGCGGAAGAAGTGAATAGCCACCCTTACCCCCGACCCACGAACGGCATCTTCGTTGCCATGATGTTCATGAACAGGACGTTCGTGTCCAGGGGCAGGTTGGCGAT
>JAAXHX010000521.1 GCA_012270635.1 Dehalococcoidia bacterium
ACGGAGGCAGACATGACCGAAAAAGAACGATACACCATATGGGACGTCACCAATTACCTCAAAACGCAAGAAGATGTCCTTCTCTATATCGAGGCGGCTTCCGAAGAAGATCCTGGCGATGGTTCACTCATTAGAATGGCCTTGAAAGACATCGCCCGAGCCCAGAACATGAGCGCCTTGGCCCGGGAAATAGGCGTAAGCCGCGAGGGCCTCTACAAGACCCTCTCTCCCAACGGGAACCCCAGCTTCGCTACCATCATGCGCCTGACCCGAGCCTTGGGCATGCAGGTCGTCATCCGCCCCATCCCCATCGACCAACCCGAGCCCGACGATACGTCTCCTCCCCCCATGCCTGAGTCCACCCCCTCCCGGTCCAAGTCCGGTGTCGGCTGAGTCAATGTCGTCGGCTCATCTCCAAAGCTACGAACCTCATCCCCAGCTTATGTTACGATTACCCCCATGAACAAACCCATCGTAATCATAGTCATAGACGGCTTCGACCCCGAGTATATCCAGGCCTGCAACACCCCCAACCTAGACGAGGTCTACTCCAAAGGCTTCCTGAAGGTCGGCCGCTGCATGATGCCGTCGGTAACCAACGTCAACAACGTCTCCCTGGTCACCGGCCTCTACCCCGAGTCCCACGGCATCAACTGCAACTACTGGCTCGACACCGAGACCGGACGCGAGACCTACATGGAGTCCGCCGACTTCATCCTCGCCGAGACCCTCTTTCAAAAGGCCGACCGCCTTGGCAAGCGCACCTTGATGGTCTCCTCCAAGGACAAACTGCGCACCCTGATCGGGGCCGGCGCCACAGTCGCCTTCTCCTCCGAGCAGCCCCTGGACCAAATCGTATCCGTCCTCGGGGACCCGCCCCCCATCTACTCCCTGGAAGTGAACGGCTGGATAGTCCGGGCCGCCGACCACCTCATGTCCGAGAGCTTCTTCGACGTCGTCTACATCGCCACCACCGACTACGCGATGCACACCTATCCACCCGGCCACCCCGAGTCCCAGCGCCACATGACCATCCTCGACGACACCATAGGCGAGCTTCTCTCCCATCACCCCGATGCTGCCCTGCTCCTCACCGCCGACCACGGCATGTCCACAAAGGAGCGTATGGTCGACCTCAGGGCCGCCCTCGAAGCCCGATGCATACCCTCCAACCCCGTCCCCATTATCAAGGACCGCTACGTCCTTCAGCACTCCAACCTGGGCGGCTGCACCTTCGTATATTTAGACGACAGACATCAGGCCGAAGCCCTTGCCATCCTCCGCGAGACCCCCGGCGTCCACAGCGCCCTCAGCCGTGAAGAAGCCGTAAAAGAGTACCGTCTCCATGCCGGCCGTCTCGGCAACATCTTCGTCAACGCCGAGAAAAACGTCGTGTTCGGTGACCCGACACAGATTGCAATGCGCCCCGGCCTCCGCTCCCACGCCTCCATCCACGAACGGACCATACCCATCATCGCCTACAACTCAGATCTAGACCCCGCCGGGATAGAAGAGAACCGCCACCTCGGCCAATACGCTTTATCCAAGCTCCTGTCCTGACCCCCCGGCCTTTCTTATACCGTCATCCCCACCCCCTTAGGCCATCTTTACGCCGTCATTCCGGCCCCCCGAGAGCCGGAATCCATCCCCCTTTCCCGTCATTCCCGACCCCGATCGGGAATCCATCCCGTGGGGGCGGGGCCGCTCATGCTGAGCCCGTCGAAGTATGAGCGGAGGGGAGGCGCAGCCCAATTGACCACCC
>JAAXHX010000522.1 GCA_012270635.1 Dehalococcoidia bacterium
ATGAGGGCGTTGCCCTTGAAGAGGCCGGGGTTGGCGGAGCAAAAGTCGGCCAGCCAGTCATTGCTGGCGCGGAAGCAGGCGGCCAGCAGGTCGGGCTCCAGGATGGTATAGAGTCGCGCTCCGATGGTGGGGTAGATGACCTCGCCGTCCACGCCGTCGATTCGCAGGTCATCGGTGCGGGGTGCGGGGTCGAAGGCGCCGGGCCGGACGTCTTCCAGGGCGCCCTCGAAGGTGATGTCCTCGGGATTTTCGTAGCGAAGCCCCGCTTGAGAGGGCGCGCCGACGGACCCGAGGGGTTGGTCGCCTTCCACGAGCCATCGGGCCATACCCTCCTCATCGATAGCCATGTGGGGGGCGCGGTCCAGGAAGGGGGGATCTATGCGGGAGGTCCAGAGGTCGGGGGGTTCGACGATGTGGGAGTCGGAGGACAGGACTTGCAAATTGGACATGGTTTCGCCTCTCAAAGGCTGGTTGAAGTGCATCATAGGAAAGGGCATGGTGACTGTCAACGATGCCGATTCGTTGACAGGCTGATTCGGGCGAACCTATGATTCCGAAAGCAGTCCCATCTTGAGACCGGAGGTCGCCGATGTCGCCTTCAGAGAGTACGGGAAAGGTGCAGACGGTCCTCGGGGCCATATCGCCCGAGGACCTGGGTGTAACTCTTACCCACGAGCACATATTCATCCACTTCAAGCCCCTGTACCTGGAGCCTCAGGAGGGAAGCCGTAAGGGCATGGCCATGACGCCCGTGACCCTGGACGACCTGGGATGGATCCGGGGCAACTGGGCCAGCAACTACGATAACCTGGGCCTATACGACGAGAAGCTGATGATAGAGGAGGTGGACCGATTCTACAGGGCCGGGGGTCGGAGCCTGGTGGACGCCACGAACCGAGGCATCGGCCGGGACCCTCTGGCGCTGGCCCGGGTCTCCCGGGCCACGGGGCTGAACATAGTCATGGGGTCGGGGTACTACGTGGAGCCGTTTCAACCGGCGGGCTGGACGGCAAAGGATGAGGACGAAATGGTGGAAGAGATAGTGGAGGACGTGACGGAAGGGGTCGGGGACACGGGGATAAGGGCGGGGATCATCGGGGAGATAGGGTGCTCGTGGCCTTGGACGGAGGCGGAGCGCAGGTCTGTCAAGGCGGCGGCTCGGGCGCAGGCTAGGACGGGAGCGCCGCTGTTGATACACCCTGGGCGTCATCCCTCGGCGCCCCTGGAGATAGTCCGGGCCATCGACGACGCCGGCGGGGACGTATCGAGGACGATAATGAGCCACGTCTGCCGGACGATATCGGACTACGGGACGCTGAAGGAGTTGGCGGAAACGGGCTGCTACATCGAATACGACCTGTTCGGGGCGGAGCAGGCCTTCTACCCCCTGGCCCCTTCCTTCACCATGCCCAACGACGGCCAGAGGGTCGACTTCATAATGCGCTTGACCGAGGACGGACGCCTGGGCCAGGTGGTCGTGGCCCACGACACGGCCTGGAAGACTAGGCTTCGCAGCTACGGGGGACACGGGTACGCGCATCTGCTGGAGAACGTGGTCCCGATAATGCGGGGCAAGGGGATGAGCCGGGAGCAGATAGACGCGATATTCGTGGACAACCCGAAGCGGGCGCTCCCCTTCGCGTAGGGGCTACCCGCAGACCACTATCTTGCGGTCGACGAAGTCCTCGATCTGTCCGGGGGTGTAGCCGAGCTCGGCGAGGATGCCGGCGGTGTGCTCGCCGACGTTGGTGATGGGCCCGAGGTTCGTGCCCATGGTCTCCGAGAAGTTGATCATCGGGCCGTAGCGCAGATATTTCCCCAAAGTCGGGTGCTCCTGGTCGACCACCAGGCCGCACTCCTTCATGCGAGGGTCCGTGTTGATGAAGTCGCTGAAGTCGTCGGGGTAGACGGTTACGCAGGCGACGGAATGTCCGGTGAGGAAGTCCTGCCACTCGGCGGCGGGCCGGGTCTTGAAGACCGAGTCCAGGATTCCCACCAGGGCGTCGTCGTTTTCGAGACGGACGTCGGGGGTGGAGAAGCGGGGGTCGGCGAGCAGGTCCTCCCGGGCGAGGGAGCGGCACAGGGCTTCCCATTCCTCATCGGTCTCGCAGGCCAGGAAGAGCCATCCTTCTTTTGACCTGTACATCCGGTAGAGGGCGTGGATTCCGAAAAGGTCCGGGTCGGGGAGGCGGCGGGAGGGCTTGCCGGGGAACCGGACGTAGTCGTCGGAGTTGACGAAGAGGCCCGTGCCGACCATGGTGGGTTCCACGTACTGGCCCTTGCCGGTCTTCTTCCTGGCGTACAGGGCCATGAGCAGCGACACGGCGACGACCATGGAGGCGCTGACGTCGGGGTTTGCCTCGTTGGAGACTGAGAGGGCCTTGGCGATGCGCCGGACGTCCGGGTAGGAGAGCCGGGAGTCGGGTGGAGGCGGGGTCCCGAGGCCCGCCTGGTAGAGAGCGCCCCCGGCCACCGCCCCCGGTATTGGGTGCATGACCGAGCGGCGGGAGTAGGGGCCCGTGGAGCCGTAGCCAGCGCCGTAGAGGTAGACCAACCCGGGGTTGATCCTGCTCAGGGTGGCGTAGTCGATGCCCAGTCGCTCAGGAACGCCGGGCCGGAAGTTGTGGACCAAGGCGTCGGAGCGTTGGATGATGCGGTGGACGATCTCCCGGCCCTCGTCCTTCTTCAGGTCCACGGCCACCGACTCCTTGCTCTGGTGGGTCCTGAGGCCCATGAGCCCGAAGCCGCGCCATGGCTCTCCGCCCAGGGGCTCGACCTTGATGACCCGCGCCCCGATGTCGGCCAGGATGGCGGGGCCGAGGGGTGTGGCTATCCAGGAGGCGAAGTCCACGATGGTGATGCCTTCCAGGGGCTTTTGGGGCCTTGCGCCGTTCCCCGCTGCTGCGGCAGGCCGGCTGCCGTTTCGGGAGAGGGCTAAGACCTCGGTGGTGTGCTGGCCGGGGGTGGGGGCGGGGCG
>JAAXHX010000523.1 GCA_012270635.1 Dehalococcoidia bacterium
GTCGACTTGGGGTGTCAACACCGCATATTCCCGCGTCCTGTCTTCCAGGGGCGGCTCCACCGACAGGACGCCCTGCTCGAAGTCGGGGCCGTGGTCTTGGACGAAGAGGCGGTTAGTCGTCGATGGGGGGCTGACGCCGGGCATCCGGGGAAAGCGGGCGTTGGAGACGGCGGCAGGCACGCAGGTCTCGTCGGCACGGGTGGGGACCCGGCTGTCGGGTGGGGGAGCGCCGAGGGTGGCCCAGTCGTCAAGGTTGTCCAGCATGGCCCGGAGGAGCGCGGTGACGTTGAGAGGGTTGCTCGGGTGCTTGAACCGGTCGTAGACGGGGCCGTTGATATGGTCGGGGCTGTGCTCCGCCGAGGCGAAGAGATAGACCCTGGAACTTTCGTGGTCTGCGAGGTCGTTGCCGAGGGAGTCTGTGTGGACGAGGGAGCCGCGGCGCTGCCAGTATTCGGACGCGGACTGCGTGTGGATGACCAGGGGGTCGGTGGCCGGGCGTTTGAGGATGCCGTCGGTACTGCCCGTCAAGGGGTCGGTGGTTACGGGATAGGCGTGGGGAAACTGGTCGGAGGGGTAGAGGTGGTCGTAGTGCTGTCTCGGGTACCGGCCCGGCTGCGAGAACCGGTAGTTGACGAATACTCGCCCCCCGCCTGACACGAAGGGCGATATCCCCGCGAAGACCTGCCTGCCCTGCGCATCCTCGTTGAATCCCCGGTAGACGAATTCCCGTAGAAAGCGCGCGCTCTGCGAGCACCCCCAGCCGTAGGCCTTCTCGATTCCCGCGCCGTTGCCGCGAACGGGGTTGGGTCTCCCATCCGAGTCCGCGTCGGCGTTGAGCAGGAAGGAGACCAGGTCCCGGACGCCCGTGAATCCCAGGCCCATGACCAGGGGGTCTTTGGCCGTATAGACCAGCTCGTAAATCCAGCCGGGCCTGAAACCTTGGGGCAGATAGACGTCGGTCGGGGAGGGGAGGGGTTCTCCCGAGGGGTCGGGCTTGGCGAACTGCCAGGTGTCTGGGGGGATGGGGACCCGGGGGTCGGTCTCGTACTCGCGGAAGGTGAACGCGGCGTCGGAGGTGTCTAGGGAGGCGGCGGGGTAGGCCCCGGTGTAGGCGTTGCCACTGAGGGGCATCCAATGAGCGGCTGATTCGGAGTCCAGCCTGGTGATCTCGTCTCCCGGTGAGAACTCGGCGCGGACCGGGCCGGTGATGGGAGAGCCGTTGTTCGAGGCTATGGGCAGGCCCATGGACATGCGGTCGTTGCCCGGCAGGATGTCCCCCTGCCACCCCGACCAGAGGACGGTGTAGCCCCGGCGCATGAGGAAACCGTTGCCGGCGTGCTCTGGGGTGGAGGGGTCGTCGGAGAGGGGGGCGTCGTTGAGAAAATGGACCAGGAGTTTGTTGCCCCGGTTGTTGACGTCGTAGACCAGCCGTCCATTCCCCCGGCGTGGATCGACGGGTTTGAGGATGAAGAGGTCGGTGGAGAACTCGACTAGTCCGTCAGGGTTGCGGGGGGCGGACTTAATGTCCACCACGCCGGAGTAGGCGAGCGAGTCGGGGTCCACGGCGAAGAAGACCCGCCCCACGAGCCTCTCATAAGGGCCTACGCCCCCGAACTCCATGCCGTCGGCGAAGGGTTCTCGGATGTCTATCTGGACTCGAAGCTGGGCAGAGGCGACGTCAGGCAACTTCT
>JAAXHX010000524.1:0-435 GCA_012270635.1 Dehalococcoidia bacterium
TCGCCGCCCTTCTTGCGCTCCACGAATTCACGGTCTGCGTTGACTAGGATGATCTGGTCGTGCAGTTCCTGGGCCTGGGCGACTCCGCTGGTGGGGATCGCCACCAGCGCGGCCAACAGCAGCGCGGCGGCCAGTGCAATCAGTCGCTTAGCCTTTGCCCCGGTCCTGCCAATAGTCCGCCGGACGGTCGATTTCGCTCCCAAGTTGATGCCTCCTCGTCGATGGAGTCGTGATGCCTGCCATCGAGTGTGGAGCGTCGAAAACACGAGTGTTACCCCTCGGAAGGGGCTATCACGAGTGAAACGGTTGCATGAGTGAATACCCCTTCCGAGGGATACCCGCCGAGGGAGCCGCCGTGATGTGATGGGGCTGTACAGAGAAACGAGTCCGGTTGCAAGTTGCAGATCGGGTGGGTTTCAAAGCTGGAATAGGGGG
>JAAXHX010000524.1:629-1226 GCA_012270635.1 Dehalococcoidia bacterium
CTCAGGGCGCTGCTGCACGACCTGGTGCGGAAGAAGGGACGCATCAGGGCTGCCGAGGAACTGGGACTCGACCCCCGGACCGTGGGGGCGTGCGTGGACGGAGAAGGGATGTCGTGGCGGGTACGGGAGGCGCTGGAGAGAGGGCTTCAGGAGGGCGCGGGCTCTGCCGCCGCCCACCAGCGGAGGCGCAACGATGCGCTGGAGCGTCGCGTGGCTGCGTTGGAGAAGGAGCTTCACGAGGGTCTCGATTCCGTCAAGGGTGAGATTGGGAAGCTCCGGGAGCACCAGGACCGGAGATGGGAGTCGTTGAAACAGAGGCTCGCCCGCATTGAGGCCCAGCAGGAGAACCGCCGGGAGACTCCCAAGCCCGCTGAAGCTCCGAGCGCAACCGGACAAGTGCCGGAGGAGGCCTCGGCGACGGACAAGCCGTCGCCGAGGGCCAGGTTCCCGAAGCGCCTGTACCCCGAACTGGTGACCAAGGAGCCCGCTCCCGACGACGAGGTGGTCTTCGGCAAGGCGTGGCCCCTCATCGAAGAGTGGCGCGAGATCTGGAAGGCGGGACACGTTGGTACCGGCAAAGGGCTGGCCTGGCTGGAG
>JAAXHX010000525.1 GCA_012270635.1 Dehalococcoidia bacterium
GCGTCGGTCGGCGAGTCGGGCGCCTCGTCGGCGGGAGAGGTCTCGGGTGGGGGGTCCTGGGGGGTGGTGTCGTCGGGCATGGGCGTCTCCTTGGGGGTAAGATTTGAGGCGCATAATAGATGCTATGTTCTATGTCAGTCAAGGGGGTGATGTCACACCTTCGCGGCCTTGCCTCCGGACGGGGGAACAAACCCGACACCCCGCCCGTCTTTAGGAATGAGAGGCGGGAGTTTTCGGCTTTGCCGGGGCAGCGCGGGCAATCGTATACTGCCTGAATGTCGCCTCCGGAAAGGACATCGGAGCCGGAAGAGGCCCTCATCGCCCGGAGCCGGGACGGGGACGTCGACGCCTTCAACCGGATCGTGGACACATACCAGAGGCCCCTGTACAACCTGGCCCTGAGAATGTTGGGCGACGCCCCCGCTGCGGAGGACGCGACGCAGGACGCTTTCATTTCGGCCTTTCGGAACATCGGTCGGTTCAGGGGCGGGAGCCTGAAGTCGTGGCTGTTCACCATAACCGCCAACGCCTGCCGGGACGCGTTGAGGTCCCGCAAGGTGCGCCGCACCGAGTCCCTGGAGGCGGAAGACGTGACCCTTGACCCCGAATCGCCCGCCGAGTCCCCGGAGGACTACGCCATGAGACGGGAGATGGGCAGGAGCATCAAGCAGGGGCTCGACTCCATCCCCGAAGAGCAACGTCTCGCCGTGGTTCTGATCGACGTGCAGGGCCTGGGGTACGAGGAGGCCGCGGAGGTTATGGGGATATCGGTGGGCACGGTGAAATCGAGGTTGAGTAGGGGCCGGGCGCGGGTCAGGGACTTCCTCAGGGCCAGGCCGGACATGCTGCCCGCGCGGTATGGCAGCGGGGCCTGATAGCGTGTTTGAGATGCTGAAAAGGGTTTTCAATCGGGGGCACGGGAGCTTCCTCGGGATGCTCTCGGACTACATCGACGGCGTGCTGCCGGAGCGGGACCGGGACGCGCTGGAAGCCCACCTCCGAGGCTGCCCATCGTGCACCGAGGAGATGGAATCCCTACGGGCTACGGTGCACCTGCTCCGCCGGGTCTCGGAGGTCGAGGCCCCGCGCTCCTTCAGGCTTGCCGCCGCTCCGTCGCCCGTCCCCACCCCACCCCCAGAGCGGCCCGTGTTCCTCTGGGCTATGCGGGTGTCGACGGCCCTCGCTGTAGTCGCCTTCACGGTAATGGTGGCGGGCAATGCGACCGGGCTGTTCGGGGGTGGGGAGGGGGGTCGGACGCCGGCTTCCGAATCGGCCCAAGCCACGGCTGCACCACCCTACGAGGACATCGTGATGGAGATGGAGCCGCCACCCCCCCCGATGGAACCCGAGCCGGAGACAATGCGCGACCCCACCGCCGCGCCCAGGGCAACGATGGCCCCCCCTCCGCCCACGCCGGGTGTGGACGACGATACCTTGGCCTTTGAATTGTCTGACGCCGACGCACCCGCCCCTACGACCTACCCGGATCCACCCCCCACTCCCACCACCGCACCCGTCCCAATGCCATCTCCAACGCCTGCTCCTTTTACTATCCCCACCCCGACACCATCTCCAACCCCCACGCCCACCGCCACCCCCGTCCCAACAC
>JAAXHX010000526.1 GCA_012270635.1 Dehalococcoidia bacterium
CCCCTCGCTCATACTTCCCTTCGACAGGCTCAGGATAAACTAGGGGCTTAGCATGAGCGGGATTCCATCCCTGGGGGTCAGGAGACGGGGGCCCGGGCGTCGGCCCAGGGGTGTGCTTCCTCGTAGGCTGCGGAGGCCCTGAGAACGGTAGCCTCGTCGCCGGCCTTGCCAATGACGTGAAGCCCGACGGGCATTCCGTCGGAGAAGCCGCAGGGGATGCTGGCCGCGGTCTGGCCGCTCATGTTGATGGGGAAGGTGAAAGGTATGTAGCCGAGATGGGGCGGCAGCCTCTTGCCCTCGATCTCCTGCGGCGGCTGGCCCACGGGGAAGGCCACGGTGGGCATGGTGGGACTCATCAGGAGGTCGTACCGTTCCAAAAGCTCCTCGAAGCGGAGCTTGACCAAGTTGACCTGGTGAAGGGCCTGGGCGAAGACGGCACCGGTAGTGGCCCTGCCCTGCTCCAGGCTGTAACGGCCATAGGAGGTGAGATCTGCGACGTTGGAGTTCAGGAGGTGGCCGTAGGCGCTGTAGGCGGTGGTGCTGAACATGGTCCAGAAGGCTCGGAAGGGGTTGTCCAAGCCGACTTCCACCTCTTCGACGGATGCGCCGAGGAACTGGAAGCTGCGGGCGGCGGCTTCGGAGATGCGGAGCACGTCGGGGTCGACGGGGGCGTAGCCGTAGTCGGGTGTCCAGCCGACCTTCAACCCCGAGACGCCGTCGTTGAGGCCGGACAGGAAGTCGGGGACGGGAGCCTTGAGGGACATGGGGTCCCGGGGGTCGTGGCCGGAGAGGACTTGCAGAAGGATGGCGGAGTCCCTGACGGTGCGGGACATGGGCCCCGACTGGGAGAAGAGGTTGGCGGGGGCCGGGCCCCGGCCGACGCTGCCGTAGCGGGGCACCCTGAGTTGGGTGGGCTTGATGCCGTAGACGCCGCAGAAGCTGGCGGGGATTCGGATGGAGCCGCCGCCGTCGGAGCCGGTGGCCAGGGAGCAGAGCCCGGCTACCAGGGCCGCGCCCGCGCCACCGCTGGAGCCGCCGCTGGTGCGCTCGGTCTTCCAGGGGTTTCGGCAGGCGTCGCCCAGGAGGTTCTCGGTGGTGCCGGACTGGCCGAATTCGGGGGTGTTGGTCTTGCC
>JAAXHX010000527.1 GCA_012270635.1 Dehalococcoidia bacterium
TCAGCACGAGCGGCCCCAGGATTCCCAATCGGTGTCGGGAATGACGGTGTGGGAGGGGATGGATTCCGGCTCGGGGACATCTGCAACATACAAATGACGGATAAGGGAGGCGGAATGATGGAATGAAGGGGGTGGTAGGTCAGGAGGCGGAGAAGAAGTTGCGGGGGTTGTGAACCATCATCTGGTCTATGGCGTCCTGGGAGACGCCGAAGTCACGGAGGAGGGGGAGGACGCGGCGGTGGATGAAGAGGTAGCCATCGGCGTTGCGGGCTTCCCGGCGGGTTCGCTCGTCCTCGGTGGGGCGGGATATGGGTATGGACCAGTCGTGGCTGAGCATTATCTTGTGGCCATATCCGGCTTCGACGAGGCGCGCAGCGGTGCGGGTGCGGTCCTGCCAGTCGGGGGTGTCGGTGCCTTCGGAAGCCCAGCCGGGGTAGCGGTCGAGGCCAATCCAGGCCCCCTTGTCCAGGAGCTCGATGAGATAGGCGTGGTTGGTGGTGTCGTTGCTGTGTCCAACGTAGACGCGGTTGAGGTCCACGCCCTCCTCTTCGAAGATGCGGGCCTGCTGGAGGCCGACCCGTTCGGGGGCCCAGGTGTGGGTCGAGATGGGGACGCCGGTGGCTTTGTGGGCACGGGCGGCGGCGCGAAGGATGATCTCGCCCTGGGGCGTGACGCCACCCTTGTCGTTGGCGACCTTGATTACCCCGGCCTTGATGCCGGCGCCCTCTATGCCCTGCTCGATCTCCCGGATGTAGAGGGCGGCTATGGAGTCGGGGGAGGCCTCCCAGAATACGCGGGGGATATCGCGCCAGGTGCCGGTGGCGGCGATTATGTTGACGCCAGAGCCCCGGGAGACGTCTTCAAGCATGCGGATGTCTCGGCCCAGGTCTATGGTGGTGACGTCTATGATGGTGCGGACACCCTCGGCGCGGGCGGCGGAGAGGTCTTGGATGGCGCGCTCGATGATGGCGTCGCGGGGTATGAACTCGGGGTAGACCTGCTGGATGCCAGCGGAGGAGACGAGGACGTGCTCGTGGG
>JAAXHX010000528.1 GCA_012270635.1 Dehalococcoidia bacterium
GAGCTCCTTAGGAACTACGTTCACGGCTACCAGGCCACGCGCTCGGAGCTGTTCAGGGAGGTTGCCGAGGGAATAGTCAAGTGGGTGGCGGAGGTGGGATCGGACCCCCAGCTCGGTGGCTTCTACGCCAGCCAGGACGCCGACGTCGGCATGGACGACGACGGCGACTATTTCACCTGGACTCTCGATGAGGTCGAGCAGGCCCTCTCCCCCGAGGACGCGCAGATCATCTCCCTCTTCTACAACGTCGAGGCCAGGGGAGAGATGCACCACAACCCGGCGAAGAACGTGCTCTTCGTCGACGCAAAACCCGACGCCATAGCCCGACGCCTGCATCTCGATGAGGACTTCGTGAACGAGCGTATCGCAGCTGCCAAGCAAACGCTGCTCGAAGCCCGGTCCCTCCGGCCCGCGCCCTACGTGGACACCACGGTCTACTCCGGTTGGAACGGGATGATGGCCTCGGCGCACCTGGAGGCTTACAAGGGGCTGGGGTTGCAGGAGTGCAGAGACCTGGCTCTCAAGGCCCTGGACCGGCTCATCGATGAGGCCTACAGGCCAGGACGCGGGTTCTACCACAGCCTCGTCGACGGCGAGGCCAAGGTTGAGGGACTGCTCGACGACCAGGTCCACGTGGCCCGGGCCCTTATCGACGCCCACGAGGCCACCGCAGAGCCCAAATACCTGGACCTCGCCCGGGAGCTTATGGACTTCACCATCGAGCGCTTCTGGGATGACGTTGACGGCGGATTCTTCGACTTGGCGGACTTCAGGCGGGGTTCGGTGGGGCTGGAAGAGGCCGAAAAGCCCATCCAGGACTCCCCGACCCCCGGCACGAACTCCGTAGCTGTGCTCACCTTGGACCGGCTCTACTACCTGACGCATCGGGAGGAGTACCGGGAGAAGGCGGAGCGGACGTTGACACTCTTCGGGCCGACGGCCGCCCAATACGGCCTGTTTGCCAGTACTTACTTCCTGGCCCTGGAGCAGCGCCTCAACCCGCCGGCCCACGCCGTGATTGTCGGGGCGGGGGATGATCCCTTAACCCAGGAGCTTTGGCGGAAGGCCCTCGCCACCTACCGGCCCCACAAGCTGGTGTCGCTGCATGACCCTGCCAAGGGGAGTCCAGGCTCGTTGCCGCCCGCGGTGCAAGGGATGATGTCCAGGTCGATGGGCCCTGCGGCCTACGTGTGCGCCGGGAAAGCCTGCGCCCTGCCCACCGACGATCCCGCCATCCTGGAAACTACCCTGAAGACCTTCGGCCTGCCGCCCCGCTAGCCCTCGGCCCCCCTCCCGGCCCGACCCATGAACTCGCAGGATACCGGCCCGTCGACTGTTTCCGCAGTCAGCGTGATGCCCGTCACGGCGTACTTCTTTCTAACGTAGCCGAGAGCGGCCCTCCGCCCCGAGACCACCAGGGGTGAAACGGACGTGAGCGCGCCCGCGTCCTTACCCCCGACTGTCAACGGCGTCCCGGCGTCGGGGACGGGCCCCTCTTCAAGGCTCAGCATGGTCAGGTAGCGCTTCACCTTTTCGTAGGTGTTGAGCCGGGCCACGACCTCCTGTCCCACGTAGCAGCCCTTGGTGAAGCTGACGGCGTGCCAAAGACCCGCTTCCAACGGGTTCACTTCTTCCCCAAGCTCCGGGCCGTGGACGGGAATGCCTGCGGAGATGCGTAACGCTTCATATCCGTCCGCATTCATCTCCCGGATGCCGTGTAGTCTTCCTTCGTTGAGCAGCCGGGAGCGGAGTGTCGAGACCGAGTCCGCAGGGCCCAGGATGTTAAACGCCTCCACCGGCCCCGGCTCGGTCTTCCAGACCAGGGCGTCAACCCCCGAGATGTCTGCTTCAATGAAGTGGCAGTGGGGCAGGGCGGAAACGTCTGCCTGGACGACGGAGCCTAATAGCTCAGCGGCGGGCCCGACGAGGGTGAGAAGGGCCTTCTCGTCGGAGATGTCTTCCAGCTCGATCTCTTCCCCAAAGGTGAACGCGTCAATCCAGTCGATTACCTTCTGCTGTTGGCC
>JAAXHX010000529.1 GCA_012270635.1 Dehalococcoidia bacterium
CTGAACAAGGCCTGGAACGACTGGATCACCGACTTCTGCAACGAGGACCCGGCTCGGATGAAAGCCGCGGGCCTCATCACCCTGCACGACGCCACCCTGGCGGCGCAGGAGATGCGCCGGATAGCCAAGGACCTGGGCCACGTGGCCTCCTGTCTCACCCCCGAGCCGGTCCTCGGGCGGCAGCTGCCCGAGCCCTACTTCGACCCCATTTGGGAAGAGGCGCAGGACCTCGGTCTGCCCGTCACCTTCCATCCCAGCTTTTCCCCCAACCAGGTGCACTGGTCCAACCGCTTCGTAAACCTGGACAGCCTCACGTGGCTGGTGGAGACCTTCGATCAGCCCATGGAAGACATGCTGGCGACCATCTACATGACCGCCGGCGGGATCCTGGACCGCTTCCCCAAGATGACGGTGGCGATACTGGAAGGCAACTGCAGCTGGCTGCCGTGGCTCCTGTACCGGCTGGACGAAAGGTATGAGTTGTACGAGGGCCTGGAGGGCGTCATAAACCTCTCGGCGAAGCCCAGCGAGCTGTTCACCCGCCAGTGCTTCATCTCCGTGGACGTGGACGAGTACCTGGTCAACGACGTGATCAAGCACTTCGGGGACGACCACCTGGTCTTCACCACCGACTACCCCCACGCGGACTGCAAGTTCCCCCATGCCATCGACACCTTCCTGGAGATGGAGGGCATCTCCCACGAGTCCCGCAAGAAGATCCTCTGGGACAACTGCGCCCGCCTGTATAACCTGAACTAGGCGGCAGCCGGGACAGCTTTCGGGAGCAAAGAAAACGGCGGGGGCGCTGAACGCCCCCGCCGTTCTTCATTCTGCAATGGGTGAGGGTCAGCCGCCGTACACGGGCGTGCACCACGCCCCGTACTTTTCGTTCTTGCCGCGGATGATGTCCACGTAGGCGTTGGAAAGCTGTCGGGTCACGGGTCCCACCTCCCCGTTCCCTATGGTCCGGTTGTCTATTTCGACGACCGGGGTGATGTGGGCTGCGGTGCCCGTCAGGAACACTTCGTCGGCGGCGTAGAGCTCACTGCGGTCCACCTGCCGCTCCCGGGAGGGCATTCCCATCTCCTTATCGGCGATCTCCATGACCGTGCTGCGGGTGATGCCGAGGAGCACGCTGTCGGAGGCGGAGGGGGTGACGAGGGCCCCGTCGTCCACGACGAAGAGGTTCTCGCCGCTGCCCTCGCAGACGTGGCCGTCCTGGGTGAGCATGATGCCTTCGTCGAAGCCGTTGAGCATGGCTTCGGTCTTGGCCATGGCGCTGTTGACGTAGATGCCGGTGACCTTGGCCCGGGGCGGGATCATGGTGTCCATGGGCCTGCGCCAGCTGGAGATGCAGCAGCGAATCCCGCCGTCGCCGCTGAAGTAGGGCCCGAAGGGCGCCACGAATATGAAGAAGTCGTTCTCCACGTCGTGGGAGCGGACCCCGAGCACCTCGCCGCTCTGGTAGACCATGGGCCGGACGTAGATGTCCTCCTCGAAGCCGCACATTTCCACGAGCTTCAGGGTGATGTCGAAGAGCTCGTCGACGGAGCGGTCCAGGGTCAGGTTGAGGATCCGGGCGCTCTTGTGCAGCCGCTCGTAGTGCTCCTTGACCCGGAAGAGGTAAATCTGGCGGTCTTCTTCGTTCCAGTTGCCGCGAATGCCTTCGAAGACGGCGGTGCCGTAATTGAGGGCGTGGGTCATAATTCCGACCTTGGCCTCGGCCAACGGTACGAAATCCCCTTTGAAGAAGGCGAAAGGCGGCATTTACTGGTCCTCCTTACCGGTCACGGCGCAAGTCGCAAAGCGGCTGTAATCATAATCACTTTTGGGCGCAAAGACAAAGCAATACGCTACCCGGCCCCGTTGCCGGGCCGGTTGGGCAGCTCCCGGAGGTAACGCTCCGCCATCTCCGTCCCCAGCTTCTTGAGCAACTTCCTGTCCTTGCTCCTGTCCTCCGCCTCGGAGGCGCGCAGGAGGGTGTCGCCGCCGAAGGTGTTGACCATCCTCTGGGCCATGACCTCGACCTCGGGGGGCGACTGGCCGTCCTTCAACATACGCACCCGACGCCTGAGTCCCTTGCGATACATGGTCAGCCCCCGGTCCTCGACGCCCAGGTGCTCCAGCGCGTGCACCGCGATGGGGCGCTGGCTGATCATGGCCTCGAAGTCTCCGGGGCCTCGTTGCATCAACTCGTACTCCCGGCCTCCCCGGTTCGCCCGCTGCGCCACCGAGAAGCGCCTTTCCGGCGGCACCCTGGACCCATCGGGGACCAGGTAGAAATCTATCTCCACGCAGTTGTGGTCGTCCACGGGCACGACCCACATGAGGGTGGTGGGCAGGTCGTGGAACTCCTCCTCGTCGGGGCCCCATTCGTAGGGGAGTGTGGGGGGCGCGCCGAGGCAGCCCATGTTCGGCCAGAGGAACTCGATGTTCCGGACCCACACCGTGTCGGGGCTGACGCGGCGCACGTCCATGGTGATGATGCCCGTCGGGGACTCGACGAAGGCCAACTCTCCGTTGATGGCCAACTCCTGGATGGGGGCGCCACTCTTGTCCACGAACTGGATGCCCGAAATGGTCGCGTGGAGGAACTCCTCGTGAATGGGGTCCAGCAGGTTGTCGACGACCTGGAGCCAGTTGCAGGGTTTGGGGTTCGGGACCACCCCGTCCTCGGTGGGCATGAGGTGGACGCCCGGTTCAAGGTGATAACCGGGAACGCTGTAGAGGTCGAAGTTGGGGAATTCGGGGGTGTGCTCGGGGGGCCCCATGTAGGCGAAGACCAGGCCGCCGTACTCGATGGCCGGGTAGGCGCCGTGGCAGAGGCGGTCCTTGAGGGTGCTGGTCTCGGGCTCGCCGGGGGTCTCTAGGATCCGGCCGTC
>JAAXHX010000530.1 GCA_012270635.1 Dehalococcoidia bacterium
GTTGGCGCGTATCCTTTTGTCGTTAGGTCTTGCGGTTGTGCTGGTGGAGTCCGACGTAGCCGACGATGACCTTGCCGGAGGACTTGTCCCAGTTGAAGGCTATGCGGATGGTGTTGTTGGGCTTCCTGTCCACTCCGGCGCCCATGTGCTCCTTGAGCGGGACCTTTATGCCATCGACCCGGGTGTAGTAGGAGTCCGGGTACATGCCCATAGTGTTGTCCGACTGGTGGGGCGTGTAGCGGAAGCGAGAGACCTCCCTGAGGGAGTCGCCGAGATTGGGGACGCTGACCCTCCCGGTGCGGGAGTCGTAATAGGTAGTGGCCAGCCATTCGATGGCGTTCCACACGTCGTCGGGGGCGTCATAGGCGGAGCCGCGGTCCGAGGCTGAGTTGAACTTGAACAGCAGCCTGCCGGCGAAACGGGCTTCGGCGACCTCCAGAACGTGCGCGACGCTGGCGAACTGGGTGGGGATGGGGTCGGGCTCGGAGTCGTCCTTGCCTCGCCGCTCGGTCTCGTAGTTGCTGCGCCATAAAGTGACCTGCTGTTGGAGGCGGCGCACCTCGTCCTCGAGGTCTCGATTCTCCTCCTCCAGCCCCGAGATTCGCCCCTCGAGAGCCCGCTTCTCCTCAGCGTGAGTCTCGACGGACTGGAGGAGGTCCTCGGGGGCGGGCTCGTCGTCCGACGCAAATTCGTCGAAGGTCGTGCCCGCGGCTATCTTCTCAAGCCCCTCGATGAAGTCTTGCAAGCTAACCCGCTGAAAATGGGCATCGGGTCTTTCGGCGTCCTGCAGCAGTTCATTGATGCGGTTGATCCGTGACTCGACGGCCCTTTCCAGGTTCTCCCTCTGCTCCCGGAGCTTGCGCTCTTCGGCCAGGTTGCTGCCGGAACGGCTGGCCGCGGCGTATTCTTCCAGGGCCTGCGTTAGGGAGTTGGCCTGCTGCCGAAGGGTGTCCTTCGATTCGACCCAGGCCACTTTGGAGTCGGACCAGGCGGAGGTGTCGGCCTGGAAGAAACCCAGGGTCTCGGAATGGGCGGCCTGGATGTCGGTAAGGATGGAGGCGAAGGCTGCAAGGTCCGAACGCTCAGCTTCCTTGCTGGATATGAGGTCTGCGAGGTCGGAGGCGAAATGAGGGACGAGGTCACGCCACTCGTCGGCGTCGGGGGGGAGAGAGGAGAGCCATGTCAGGAATTGGACCATGCCGATGCCCGGGAGGGAGGCATAGGGCGAGTCGATGTCGTCCGGGGCCGTTTCGCTGAAGAGGGATAAGTCAGTATCCGTGGCGCAGTAGCGCACCATAACCAGGAGGTCTTCCACGGGGTATCCGTTGTTCCGGCTAGCCAGGGTTTCGGCCTGCTCGGTGGAGTATTCGTCCAGGGCTTTCCCGTTTGGGTCGGAGGGGGGTGGGGACTGCCGCATGTGATTGGCCGTCAGGTCCAGCAGCTCCGGGTTCGCCTTGGCCCAGACGGGCATCATAACTTGGGAAAAGAAGTCGGGGAATTTCTTGGCGAGCTTATGACACTCGGCCTTGAGCGGGCCGGCGGGCACGTCCTTGCCCGGCCTGAACCCATCGAGGGGGCCAACGGCCTCCTTTATGGAATCGCGGGCTTCCTTGGAGAGGGTGTCCCAAGACCCGAACACCGAGTCGACGACCCTCTTCCGCATCTTGGGGGTGGTGAAGTCTTCAAATTCTGCAAGCGTAGTCATGGCGATTGGCGAAGGGGCTGTATTGTCGGATGCACGCGTGGCTCAGCCGGCCGATCCGTTGTAACGGGCGGCGAGTCGGGAGTCGGGGGGCTGCTTGATGCAGCCGTGGGCACCGCCCAGCCGGCGGAAGTCACGGGAGCGTCGGGCGAGGTGGTTGCGGAACCGGATCACGCCGATGTCCAGCCCCGAGAGCTTTTGGGGCAGGTCCAGGTTGAGTCGCTCCTTCTTGAAGACGACGAGGTCCTCTTTTTCGTTGATGGCTATGACGGCGGCGGGCTTGCGCCAGAAGTAGTACCAGGCGTCCTGCCAGAACCGACCCAGAAAGGTCCTGGGGGTCTTGCAGAGGGTGAAGGTCCACATCCGGGTGTTGTGCTCGTCTATGGGCACGCCCCAACGCAGGTGAACGAAGCTGCCGACGCACACCCGCACCTTGCTGGGCAGCTCCGCGTTGTGGTTGTAGGTGGCCCAGGCCGCCTCGCCTTTGGCGGTGGGCAGGGAGCCTGATACGGGGGCATCGGGAGACTTGAACTTTCGCCACCACGTCCGGCGGGGCCATTTTCCCAGCCCCGGGTATTCGGCCTGCCCGAAGATGACGTTCTTCTGGTGGAGGGTGATGAAGTCCTCCCCCTCCTCGACGATCTTCACGCCGCCGGTGTAGACGGGCTTGGGCCGCCAGAAGGGGAGCCGCCAGTCGATGAGACGCCAGAAATTGAGGTTGCGGTGCAGGTAGAACTCGTGATAGTCGATGCCCTGGTTCACGGGTTCGGTCCAATTGACCTCCCAGTCCCGGACCCGGGTGTAGCGGCGGTCATTGATGGTGGGGTCCTTGAACTCCCAGGGCAGGTCTTCTTCCAGGGGCACGGGCTCGGTCTGGCCCATCCAGATGAAGACGATGCCTCGCCACTCGGCGGTGGGGTATCGACGGGAGCGCATCTTGCCGATCATGGGGGACCGGGGATTCTCGATAAGGCCCGCGACGCACTTGCCGGTCTCGTCGAAGGTGTAACCATGGTAGGGGCAAGTAACCGTGCCCTGGAACTCGCAGAAGCCGCGGGATAGTCGGGCGCCGCGATGGGGACACCACTCGTTCAGGGCGACAACATTGCCGTTCTTCCCGCGGAAGAGGACCAACTCGTCGCCGAGCATCGTGAGGTTGACGGGCTTCCTACCGACCTTCCTGGACCAGATGCCCGGGTACCAGTACTCCCGGAACCCGACCCTGGGCACGTAGTCGAAGGGGCCGACCTGGGATGCGCCGAAGGGCTCGTCCCCCCGCTGGGGGGACTCCTCCGCGACTCCAATTCGTTCCTCGGTTCTCGGCGCGGTGGTTACCATACAGTCCTGCTTTCCACTAGCCGGCGGGAATGGCGGTCGGGGCCCTTGCCACCATCATGCACTTGGACGAGTTGAAGATGTGGGTCTGGATGAAGTCGACGATCTCCGGTTGGTAGCCGGTCTCGGTGAGGGCGCCTGCCAGGCAGACCCAGTTGAGGAGCTCCTGCTGCCCCGACTCCTCTATCTGGTCGAGGGAGAGGTCGGCCCAGAGGCTCTGCCTGCCGTCTCGCAGCTCCTCGAAGCGGGCGAAATCGGCCTCGTTGTCGGGCCATAGGAGATGGTTCTTGGGCGTCAGGAAGGCGTGGGACCAGCTGG
>JAAXHX010000531.1:0-571 GCA_012270635.1 Dehalococcoidia bacterium
CACCGGAACACGTCCATGTACCTGGGTGAAAGCGACCTGGTGATCCGGGCCGGCGATATCATCCGCACCGACTACGTCTCCTACCTCCACGGCTATCCCGGCCACCAGTCCCGCATGGCCGTAGTCGGCCAACCCTCCCCCGACCAGGCCCGTACGTACACCGACTACCGGGACATCTACCTAAAGCTCATCGAGCGCTGCACCATCGGGACAAAGGTCAGCGAGCTGTATTTCTACGGGAGGGAGATGCTGTTAGCCAAGGGCTTCCCGCACCACCCCGCATCCTTCGTCGGGCACAGCGTCGGGGCCTGGTGGCACCAGCAGGAACCCTTCCTGGTCAAGGGCTGGGACGTGGAGATCGCCGAGAACATGGTCCTCGCCATCGAGCCCTACGTGGACTACTGGCACCTCCAAGACATGGTCCACGTCACCGGGGACGGGCCCCGGGTCCTCTCCAACCGCTTCGACACCTCATCCCTATTCGCCACCGACTGACCCCTGTCCTATTCCCCAAAAGGGTCGGTGGGCAGGGGCCGCTCGTGCTGAGCCTGTCGAAGTATGAGCGGGGGAG
>JAAXHX010000531.1:591-4735 GCA_012270635.1 Dehalococcoidia bacterium
CTCTGCGATCTCGTCGTCGTCCAGCCCCGCGAGCTCCTTCAGCACGAACTCGTTGTGCTCCCCGACCAGCGCCTGCGCCCACCTCAGCCGGGCCGGCGTCTTCGAAAGCTGGAACTGTAGGCCGTCGTAGGGCATGGGGCCGCACTCCGTGTGCTCCAGCATCTGGAAGAACCCGAGATGCGCCAGCTGGGGATCGGTCCACAGCTCCGATTGGCTCTGTACCACCCCCGCCGGCGCCCCCGCCGCCTGCAGCATGGCCATCAGATCCTGGGACTCGTGCCCGGACGTCCACGCTGAGATTATCTCGTCCAGTTCGTCAGAGTTCTCCAGTCGCTTCTCCATCGACTGGAACCGCGGGTCGGTCCTCAGCGCCGGCATCCCCATCGTCTCGCACAACGAGGCCCATTCCTCCTCCGACGTTACGGCAATCGCGCACCAGTGCCCCCCCTTGCGTATCGGCCTGGCGGGTTCGTCCTCGGGGGCGGCGCAGGGGTATATCCCGTGAGGGGCATAGGCCTCGTCCCGGTTGCCGTTCCGCTTCGACACCCGGCCCGTGGCCTGGAAGTCCAGCACCAGCGGAGACAGGTACTGGATGGCGCATTCGAACTGGGCCAGGTCTATGTGCTGTCCCTTCCCCGTCCTCTCCCGGTACTCCAATGCCGCCAGTATGGCCGCGGCCCCATTGGGGGGATTTATGAAATCGCTGTAGGCCCCGTACGGGGGCAGGGGCTCCCGGTCCGGCCAACCCGACAGGTGGTAGAAACCCGCGTGCGCCGCCGCCTGCATCCCGAACCCCGCAAAGGCCGCCTTGGGGCCGGTCTGCCCCTGCTGGCAGGCGCTGAACAGGATGATGTCATCCTTCAGTTCCCTGAGGCTTTCGTAGTCCAACCCCCATCTCTTCTTGACCGGTGGCGTATAGCTCTCGGCGACAACGTCCGGCTGCCACTCTCTTATCAGCCTCCGTATCACGGCCTGGGACTCGGGCCTGGACATGTTCAGGCCCAGCCCGTACTTGCCCGTGTTGTAGGACGCCGGAAACTGGCTGGTGTTGATCCCCGATACCCCGTCCTTGCACGGCGGCGCGCCCCGCAGGTCGTCCCGCCGGGTCACTGACTCCACCCTGACGACGGTGGCCCCGTTGTCGGCCAGGTATTTGATGGTTATCGGGCCCACCGCCACCCACGTGAAGTCGAGGACCTTCAGCCCTTCCAGGGCCATCCCTTTGCCCGTGTCTTCGCCGGGAATCACCTATATCACCCCCGACTCTCCAAGGGACTCGAACTCCGCCTCTCCCAGCCCCAGTTCGTCGATGAACACTTCCCGGTTATGCTCCCCCACTCCCGGCGCCCGACGCCTGAAGGATATCGGGCATTCCGGCATGGAGATGTACCGGCCCGCATACCTGAGGGGATGGTCGCGCCCCGGCGCATCGGCCTTCATCCAGTACCCCCGGGCCTGCAGTTGCACGTCCTTCATCACGTCATCCACCGCATTGCAGGGCGCCAGCAGCACCCTCTCCTGGATGGAGCGGTCGAAGAGCTCCTCCCGGGTCTTGGTTATGAAGAACCGACGAATATGCTCGGAAACTGCATCGATCTCTTCTTGCTCCTTGGTCCACGGCGGCCCCGCCGACTCATCCTCGACCCATGCCCCCCAGGACACCCAGTCCTTGCTCTTCATGAAGTCGGGAGCAAAGCCCTCCTCGTCCATCCAGCGGACCAACCCATCCATCCGGAACGCGTGCATGCCCCCCGCCAGGGTGAAGCTCACGTATCCGTCCTTGCACGGGAAAATGCCCAGGACGTTCGGGCCGCCGTATTTGGTGTACGGCCCATTGCGCTCCACGTTATATCCTTCCAGTTGCGGAAACTGCCCCGCATTCATCATCGTCCAGTACACCGACACCTGCGTCGAGACCTCCACCACCTGCCCTTCGCCCGAGTTGCGGGCCTTCCAGAACGCGCACATAGAACCCACCGCCGCCTGCGCTCCCGCGTGCAGCTCCGCCTGGGGGAACGTGATCCTTACAGGCGCCCGGTCCAGGTCTCCGCTGATGTAGGCCATACCTCCCATCGCCCAGGACACGAGGTCCGTTGCCTTGTATCCCGAATACGGCCCCGACTCCCCGAACGGGGTCATCGACGCCATCACCAGCCTCGGATTGCCTCGGCTCAACTCCTCGTAGCCCAGCCCCAATGCTTCCATATACCCCTGCCCCGACGAGACCATCAGGAAATCCACATCGGAGGCCAGCCTCTTGAGGAGTTTCGCACCTTCCGGCTTCTCGATGTCCAGGGTGACGCCCCGCTTGTTGAAGCAGTAGGACTCCCAGAACCAGCTGCAGTCGGGCTGCTTCTGTTCGGGGTAGAGGGGCCAGTGGTACCGGGTTGGGCTTCCGGCGGGGGGTTCGATCTTTATCACGTCGGCCCCCAGGTCGGCCAGCACCTTGCCGCACCAGTTGTACCCGCCTTCCGTCAGGTCCAACGCCTTGTAGGGCCCGAGGGCCATCGAGTCTTTGTCAAAACCCATAGCAGTCCGCCAGCAGTGAACCGGTAGTCCGCGCCTAGTATATACTCTCCGAAACATTCCTCAACAGGAGACCCTAGACCATGCCTGAACAACCCGCCAAGCTCCTCCCCCTCCCCGAGGACTGGTCCCGCGCCCTCGCCATCGCCGCCCACCCCGACGACCTCGAGTACGGCGCCGCCAGCGCCATCGCCCGCTGGACATCCCAGGGCAAGGAGATCGGCTACCTCATGGTCACCAAGGGCGAGGCGGGCATCGACTCCATGCACCCCGAAGAGACCGCCCGGCTCCGTATGCAGGAGGAGATTAACAGCGCCCGGGTCGTGGGGGTCGATTCCGTAGAGTTCCTGGGCTACACCGATGGCGTAGTGGAGTACGGACTGCCCCTTCGCCGGGACATTACCCGTGCCATCCGCAGGTTCAAGCCCGACGTTCTGATCAGCGGAAACTACGACCTGTTCTTTCCGGGCGGAAACTTCAACTTCGCCGACCACCGTGCCGTGGGCATCGCCGTTCTGGACGCCGCCCGGGACGCAGACAACCGATGGATCTTCCCCGAACTCATGGACGAGGGTCTCGAACCCTGGCACGACCTAAAGTACATCTTTATCACTTCCCCGCCCGTAACCACCCACTACGTCGATGTTGCCAACTCCATAGGCAAGGGCATCGCTTCCCTGCAAGAGCACAAGGTCTACATAGACAACCTGTCCCAGGACTTCGATCCCGAAATGTTCCTCAGCTTCGGGGCCGCCGCCATCGGCGAAACGGCCGGCTGCGACTACGCCGTGGGCTTCGCCCTCATGGATCTCTAACCCTCCCGATAGCCCCCTTGCATAACCTGTGTCGGAGGGGACCGCTCATGCTGAGTCCGTCGAAGTATGAGCGTGGGAGAGGGGCTTGCCTTTTACAGCTTGGACAGGTACTGCTCGAAGATGTCCAGCCCGACAAACCCGCTGTACGCCCTCTCCAGCCTCGAGGTCACGGGGCCCGGGACCCGGCCGTCGGCTATTGGGGCGCCGTTCACCTTCGAAACCGGGCAGATGCACAGGCTGGTTGACGTAATGAATACCTCATCCGCATTGTAAGCGTCGAACAGGTCCAGGTTCGTCTCCACCGTCTCGATGTCCAGCTCCCGGGCGAGGTCCAGCACCGTCTGACGGCTGATCCCCTCCAGCGTGAACCTGTCGATGGGCGTATGTATCGCCCCGTTCTTCACCAGGAAGATGTTGCTCCCTGCGCCCTCGGCCAGGTTCCCGCTCTCGTCCAGCAGCACCGCCCACGCCTCCGGGTCCTGGGCCTTCGCTTCCAGGTCTGCCAGCACCATGTTCACGTAGTTGTGCGTCTTCGCCCGAGGGCTTATAGACGAGGGAGGCGTCCTCCGCACCGACGGCGTGATCACCCGGATCCCGTCCCGGTAGAGGTTCGCCCTCTGTTTGAAGGGAATCGGGTCCGTCTGGACTATCACAGTGCAGCCCCCTGCTTCCGTGGGATTGTGCGATGGCGGGTCGACTCCCCGCGTCACCCTCTGGATCACCCAGTAGTCCGACCCCTCTTCCAGCAGCGGCAGGTTAGCCTCGACCACCTGGCGCGTAATCTCCGCCATCCTGTCCTTGCT
>JAAXHX010000532.1 GCA_012270635.1 Dehalococcoidia bacterium
TTCTACGGCGGCATGGTCCTGGAAAAGGAGCACCTTGCCCAGAGGCTCCGCCTGGCCGGCAGCGGCCTCATGCCCTTCCGGGAGCACCATCTCGCCGCCTGCACCGAGGCCCAGATAGTCACCCGGATGCTCAACAACCTGAAGGGCATCCACGCCTCCCGGCGCGACTACGAAAAGGTGCTGAGCGTCATCGATATGATGATTGACGTGTCACCCTGGGACCTCGACGAGGTCCGGGACCGCGGCAAAGTCCGGCTTCAACTGAAGGACTACGAGGCTGCCCTCTCCGACCTCGAGACCTATCTCCAGTTCCGCCCCGACGCCGAAGACGCCGAGGTCATAGGCCGCAGCGTCCAGTACGTGAAGGGCCTCGTACCCAGGGGCCCCGTCAAGGAGCCGTAGACGTGACCCTGGTCATCCGCGAAGAGGAAGTCGGTCGTCTCCTGACCATGGACGACACCGTCCAGGCCGTCGAGGAGGCCTTTCGGAGCCAGGGCAAGGGCACGTCCATAAACCGCCCCCGACGCCGCTTCCACGTCCCCGGCAGGGGCAACATGCAGCTCATGTCCGGCATTTGCCACTATCGGCAGGCGATGGGCCTGAAGGTCTACACCTCCTACCGCTCGGGGACCCGCTTCATGGTCCTCCTCTTCAGCGCCGAGACCGGGGACCTTCTCGCCATCGTCCAGGCCGACCAGCTGGGCAGGATGCGGACGGGCGCGGCGTCGGGTGTCGCCACGAAGTATCTCGCCAACGAAGGGGCGAAGGTCGTGGGCATGATCGGGTCCGGGGGGCAGGCCGCCACCCAGCTTGAAGCCGTGTGCGCGGTGCGCAGAATAGAGCAGGCCCGGGTCTACAGCCGCCGCCCCGAGCCCCTGGCCGCCTTCTGCGACGGCATGTCCCAAAAGCTTGGCATTGCAGTGTCCCCCGCCCCGACCCCCGAGAATGCGGTCGCCGGCGCCGACGTCGTGGTGACCATAACCAACGCCCGGGACCCGGTGCTCAGGGGGGAATGGATTGCTCAGGGGGCCCACGTCAATGCCGCGGGCAGCAACTCGTTGGTCCGCAGGGAGCTGGACGGCGACGCCATCCGCCGGAGCGACGTTATAACCGTCGACTCCCGGGAGCAGGCCCGCATCGAGTGCGGCGACCTGCTCGCAGCCGCCGAGCGCGGCGCCGTGCATTGGGAGACCCTGACGGAGTTGGGCGATGTGGTATCCGGCAAAGCCGTCGGGCGCACCTCCGAGACCCAGGTCACCCTATTCGAGTCCCAGGGCCTCGCCATCCAGGACGTTGCGACGGCCATGAAAGTCTACGAGCTGGCCCGCCAGGAAGGTCTCGGCCAGGAAATCGACGTTTTCTAAGGGCTAGGCGGCGCATGCCGTGAGAAGGAGGAGGAAATCTATGGAGTACCAGGTCTGGCTAAACGGCGAGTTCATGCCCAGGAGCGAGGCCAAGCTCGGCCTCACCGACAGAGGCCTCAGGCTCGGAGACGTAGTCTTTGATACGTCCCGCACCTTCAACGGCAAGGTCTTCCGCCTTGACGACCATATAGACCGCCTCTACCGCTCCCTCACCTACGTGCGCATAGACCCCGGCATGACCCGGGAGGAGATGACCGACATCACTCTCGACGTAGTCCAGCGCAACGAGTCCGTCCGGGAGCCGGGGGACGACTACATGATCACCCAGTTCGTCACCCGGGGCGAGGGCGGCCGGTCCGCCAAGCCCATGACCCCCAATGTCGCCGTCTGGATAGACCCCCTCGACCACGCCCGCTACGCCCCCCTCTACACCGACGGCGCGCACGTCGTCATACCCAAGATCAAGAGCTACCCTTCCGACTCCCTGGACCCCAAGATCAAGCACTACAGCCGCCTCAACTTCGTCCTCGCCGAGCTGGAGGCCACGGACGTAGACCCGGAGGCCTTCCCCGTCCTCACCGACGCCCGTGGAAACCTCACCGAGGGCATCGGCGCCAACTTCTTCATCGTAACCGACGGCAAGATTAGGACCGCCGGGGACTCGGCCATACTCCAGGGCGTGACCCGCAAGGTGGTCGGCGAGATCGCGGAGCAGTTGGGCATCCCCTTCATCGAGGAGGACATCCAGCCCTACGACGCCTACACCGCCAACGAGGCCTTCCTGGCCACTACGCCCTACTGCGTGGTCCCTGTGGGAAGGGTCGACACCCGCACCGTCGGCGAGGAGACCCCGGGCCCCATAACCCAGCAGCTCATGGCCGCCTTCTCCGACCTGGCCGGGTTCGATATCGTCGAGCAGTCCGTCAACCGGGCCCGGGCCCTTGCCGCCGCCCGCTGACCCGGAAGGCTGTCAGACCGGGGTCCGAAACTTGACCCTGAACAGGCCCGGGTCCAGGTCCGAGTCCCACGTCGCATCCAGCAGCCTGAGCGCCGCCAGCCGGCCAATCTCGTCCCCGGACTTGGCCGCCAGCCCGTTTCCTCCCGTGGCCACGCCTATCCGGTCGTCCACCATGTCGATGTACGGCAAGTGGGTGGGTGTCCGGCTCACGACGCACGTGTCCAGGGTCACGCGCTCGTCGGGTACGGCCTGCAGGCGCGGAATCGTGGCCCGGATCTTGGCCCACAGCCGGTCCCGCTCCGCCGGAGTCCCCGGGCCCCGGAACCACGCCTTGATTTCGTCCATGCTCCCAAGACTTCCGTGCCCCTCCGACCCCCCGATCTTCATGCGGCGCCTGCCGTCCCTGTATTGCACCGGCGGCACTATGTAGCAGCTGTCGTTGGGTCGCCCCGTCATATAGATCATGCTCGGCAGGTCCGAGAGGTCCGCCGCTTCCGACTCCGAAAGCTCAACGTAGACCACGTTGACCGCCAGCACGTCCACGTCCAGCGGCCCGGGAACCAGCCCCGAGTCCCTGGTGAATCCCCCAGCCGCCACCAGCGCCCTGTCAGCCCGATACACCCCACCCCCCGAGGTCCTCACCTCCACTCCGCCCGGCCCACCCCCCGCCGAGACCGCTTCCTCGCAGACAACGTCGGCGCCATGGGCTCGGGCCAGGGCCGTCTCCGCCGCCACGATGCCCCGGGCGCTTATGTGCCCTGCATCCGAGGACTGGTACAGCCCCGAGCATTGAGGCTCGAAGGTGAGCTTCGGGAACCGTGACTTGAGCGCATCCGTGCCCAGTTTCTCAAAGGGCTCGTCTAAGTCCAGCATCACCTGCTCGGAGTCGGGGATGTACTCCGACGCCTCGCGGTCCGGCGGCCCCACGGAAAGCTGGCCCACCTCGTGGTAGAAGGGAATGCCGGACCGGGTCTCCATGTCCCGGTAACGCCGGATCGACTCCCGGGCCAACTTGGCCCAGACCAGGTGGGGGTCTAGGATTCGGGTTATCCGGCCCTCGTCGTAGTGGTCCCCGAACACCCCATCGTGGTTGGCGGGGTCGCGGGGTTCGTCGGGTCCTATCAGCGCCACCCCGTTCGTCCGCTCCGCCAGGTGTCGCGCCGCCGCGGCGCCGATCATCCCCTTCCCGATGACGATGTATTTGTAGCCGGCGTCTGCCATTTAACCCAGGGCCTCGAAGGCCCAGCTTTGAAAGTCTACGTCGGATTCCCGCAGAGGCATGGCCGTGAAAGGGGCCGTCGCCTTGACGCTTCGAACCATAACGGGCCTAGATGACCCGCTTGTCCTTGAGCCCTGTGACCTCATCCCAGGAGTAGTCCAGCAGCTCCGTCAACAGCTCCTCGGTGTGCTGGCCCAGTTCGGGGGCGCCGCTCCTCACCTTGCCGGGGGTCTCGCTGAACTTGATGGGCAGGCCCAGCATCTTGACCTTGCCGGCGTTGGGGTGGTCTATCTCGACCACGTAATCGTTGGCGAGGGCTTGCTCGTCCGTGAGGGCCTCCTGGTAGTTCTGCACTGGGGCCCAGATGACATCGGTGGCATCCAGGATCTCTCGCCACTCCTCCCGGGTCTTCTTGGCGAAGGTCTGCTCTAGGATGTCTATCAGGGCGTCGGCGTGGTCAAACACCCTGTCTTCCCCCGACTGAAACCGGGGGTCTTCCATCATCCATTCCAGGTCCAGCGCCCGACACGTCGCCTCCCAGTCTCGGCCCATGTCCAGCACCGAAAGGCACAACCATTTTTCGTCCTTAGTCTTGTAGACGTTCCAGAAGGGGCTCAGGGACCTGCGCAGGTACTCGCCCGGCACGCTACCCGAGAACAGGGTTCCCTGCGCCATCAGCGCCCCCACCGCCAGTTGCGTCCCGAACAGCGACTCCTCCACCTTCTGCCCGATTCCCGTCCTCTCCCGGGTGAGCAATCCCATGGTGGTTCCCAGGCAGAGCATGAAGGCGCCCGTCTGGTCTGCTAGGCCTCCCCACACCTGCATCGGGGGAGCGGACTGGATCTGGCTCATGATCCCGCCCCGGGCCTGGGCCGCCAGGTCCGCTGAGGGCCTCGTCGAGTCCGGCCCCTTGGGCCCGAACCCGTATCCCGCCGAGTACACCAGCTTCGGGTTGATCTCGTGCACCGACTCGTAATCCATCCCCAGCCTCCGCAGGGAGGCCTCCCGGAAGTTGGAGACGAAGGCGTCGGACTTCTTGATCAGCCGGGTCATCACTTCCTTGCCCTCGGGGTTCTTCAGGTTGATGGCCAGGCTCTTCTTGTTCCGGTTGTTGTTCTCGAAGTAGTAGTTCAGGTCGTTACCGGAGTTCTTGCCGAAGTTCCACGTGGATAGATACCTGCCCGGGTCCCCCGACTCCCGCTCCTCCACCTTTATCACCTCTGCCCCCATGTCCGCCAGCATCGCCGTGGACACCGGCCCGTGCTGCCATATCGTCATGTCGATTATTCGCAGGCCTTCCAAAGCCATCATGGGCCGTCTACCTCCGCTCTAATCTGTGGCACGAGGCCAACATAGGCCCGCGCCTATGGGTTGTCAAGCAGACCCGGGCCCCGGAACTCCCCCTCCCGTCTCAGCGCCCTCCGGTACTCCTCCGGGGTGTTCACGTCCAGGTAGATGAGCGCCGACGACACCTCTCCCTCCCCCACCCTATCCCGGTCCCGCCTCACCACTTCCCGCAGTCCCAGCCCCTCCTCGGTGATGCCCAACAGCTCGTCTCTCAGGCGTCCGTCGAACACCGTGGGGTGACCTCTACGGCCCCCGTGCACCGGTATCGTGATTTTCGCTTCCCCCAGCAGGTGAGCCTCTACCACCTCGTCGATCAACCAGGCTGGCCGGGGCTGGTCAACGTTCAATATCAGCAGTGCCTTGCAATCGGGAGGCGAGGCTTGCACCCCGGCCACCACCGATGAGGCCCGCCCCCGGCGGTAGTCACGGTTCTCCACTACCCCAACGCCCCCCCTCCCCTCCACCCGCGCCCTGATCGCCTCTGCCTCGTGCCCCAGGACCAGCGTCACCCCCGATGCCCGGGACGCCGCAAACTGGGCCAGATGGTATTCCACCAACGTCGTGCCCATCCACGGGAGCAGGGCCTTGGGACTGCCCATCCGCGTGGAAAGCCCCGCGGCAAGGAGTACGGCCCAGATGTCGCTGCCGGAAGTTGTAGTCGGGGACATTCACCCGTGCCTGGAGGCCCGATATCTATTCAAGAGTCGGGCGTCCGTAGTGGTGGCCTTGCCCAACCTCCCGAAAAGCGGGGAAAGTGGATTACTCTCCCCTCTCCCTAGATGATACCTATGCATAATCCGTGCTGTAGGGGTCGGGGCCGCTCGTGCCGGGCCTGTCGAAGTATGAGCGGGAGAGGGGATAGAGTTGTCCAAACGGCAGGAGGGTCGCGGTCTGGGGTTGTGCAAGTCCCGCGTACGGCTTGACATGCAGGGCCCCGAGACGGCGCGCTACGCTGGGACCCCGGCCTTCTCCCTGGCCTTGAGGACCAGCTTCTCCTCCATCTTCATGGAGGCGCCGTCCCCGCCGTACCGCACCATCTCGATCTCCGACATCACGCTCAAGGCTATCGACTCAGGGGTCCGCCCCCCGAGGTTCAGGCCCACCGGAGTCCTGATCTCGCTCACCCTCTCCAGCGGCACCCCTGACGACAGCAGCGTGGGGAAGATCAGCAATGCCTTGCGCCTGCTCCCCAGCAGGCCGATGAACTTGGCTGGCGAGCGGGCCGCTTCCAGCAAGGCCGTGTCGTCGTACTTGTGCCCCCGGGTCGCTATGACGACAAAGGAGTTGGCCGTTATGCCGATGCGCCGGATCGCCGAGTCGTAGTCGTCCACCACTATGGCGTCGGCGTCCGGGAACCGTTCGGCATTCCCGAACTCCTGCCGGTCGTCGATCACCCGCGTCCGGTAGCCCAGGAAGGTGGCCAGTTTATATATGGAGTAGGACACGTGCCCGCCCCCGACCAGCACCACCGTCGCCGGGCTGGCGAAGGCCTCTACGTATATCTCCGTACCGTCTTTGGAAGAGATGAAGTCCTGCCGCCCGAAATCCATGGCCTTGTGAGCGGCCTCGGCCGCCGCGTCGTCCAGCGAGTCGTCCCCCAGGGACCCGAGCCTCGACCCGTCCTCCCTCACCAACAGCTTCGTCCCCACAGGCCCAGAAAGCGCGCCCTTGCCCGACACTATCGCTAGGGCCACCCCGCCCTCGCCCCGGTATGCGGCGTTTATCTCTCGGGTGTAGGCGTCGAACATCGGGTCTTTCTGCGGCTGGTCGATCATGATGTACATGGTGCCGCCGCACACCAGGCCGTCCTGGGCCGCCAGGTCGTCGTTAAGAGTGAAACCCTGCACGTCGGCGGGGGCGCCTTCCGCTATGGCCAGCTTGGAGGCCGTGTAGGCGTCCGCCTCTATGCACCCGCCCCCGAGGGTCCCGGCGAAGGAGCCGTCCTCCCGGACCAGCATCTTCGCCCCGGGCTTCTGGGGCGTCGACCCCTTGGTCCTGACCACCGTGGCCAGGGCGAAGGGTCTGTCCTTGTCTATGAGGGCGCCGACTTCCTCGAATATCTCTCGCATGGTTCTGCTCCCCGCCGGCTTTGGCTGCTTCTCGTGCCTGACCGATTATACATCTAAAGTCGATGCCTTTACGAATTGATAGAAGCCCCGGCGCCGGTCCTCTTGCAATCTCCTGAAGGCCGAGTAACCTCGTCTAGGACGAGGGAGACGGCGAAGGCGACAGCGCCCCCGCCCGCGGCCTCGACTTGTGGAAGTAGGCGATCACCGCGCCGAACAGCAGCACGCCCATTACCATCAGCGTCGACGCGCGGAAGCCCTCGAAATAGTGGGCCTGCGCCTGGGACTCGGCGAGATCGTTGACCAGCGCCGGTATGAACATCGACAGCGCCGTCGCCGAGGCCGTCGCCCCGAGGGCGTGGCCCAGCTCCCGGGTCGTCTCCAGCAGCCCGGAGGCCACGCCCCGGTGTTCCAGGGGCAGGGCGCTCATCACCGTTGCGTTGTTGATGGGGTTGAATATCGCCGTGCCCATGGTGATGGGAAGCATCAGGAGCGGCACGATCCACCAGCTTATGTTGGGCGCCAGCAGCCCCAGCGCCAGGAATCCCGACGCTATGGTCATCATCGCCGCGGGCCGGAACAGCCGGGACCCGTGCTTGTCGTACAGCCACCCCGCAATCATCGGCATGACCAGCCCGACGCTCTGGTTGGGTATCAGCACCACCATCACGAATATCGGCGATAGCCCGAACGCCTCCTCCATCAGTATCGGCACCAGCGTCATCGCCGCCAGCATGGAGAAGTGGAAGGCTGTGTTCGACACCAGGGAGAGGGTGAAATACCTGTGCCGGAAGTGGCGGAAGTCGACTATCGGGTTGTTGACTTTGTGCTCGACGAAAGCGAACACGCCGACCAATGCTATGAACAGGAATTGCATCGGCAGGTGATAGGTCAGGGCCTCCGAGGAGGTGAACGACTCTTCGCCCCCGTGTAGGTGATTGGTCGACAGGATCAGCGCCGAGGCGATTGCCACTATCAGCCCCGCCCCGATGAAGTCTATCGGTCCCGAGTCCCGTTTCTCCTCCGCCTCGGCCTCGGGTTGAGAGCCCCGGACTAGCCCGAAGGACGTCACCACCGCGAGGATTCCCACCGGCAGGAAGGTGGCGAAGGCGACCCGCCAGGTGGCGAACTCCAGCGACAGCCCGAAGCTCGCCAGGCCCAGGAGCGTACCCAGGCGCGACCCCATTATCGGCACTGCGAAAGCCCGACCCCGCTCGTTGACGGGGAAGGTGGAGGCCAGGATGGCGTTGGCGTTGCCAATCATCAGCGCCGCCCCCACTCCCGAGATCGCCCTGAACCCCATCACCTCCCACAGGGTCTGGGCGACCACTATCAGCCCTGCCCCCAGCGTCGAGGCCACTACGCCCAGGACGTAGACCCGGCTGTGCCCGTACCTGTCCCCCAGCCGCGCCCCCAGGAGCGCGCCGCTGCCCAGGGCCAGCAGGTAGACGATGACTATCCACGCCGCCTCGTCTATGCCCACCGAGAAGTCCTCGGCCAGGGTGGCGACGGACAGGGCCACGGGGAGGCTGGACATCTGGTTCAGGATGTGCCCCGCGGCCAGCGCGATCAGAACCTTGCGGCGGCGTTGCGTCGACAGCAGAACGGAGAGGGACGCAGGGAGCCTCACCACTCACCT
>JAAXHX010000533.1 GCA_012270635.1 Dehalococcoidia bacterium
ATCGGCAATACCGCCTTGCGGTATTGCCGATAGCTCAATTAACAGGGTGGGTGGCGGGAACCGATTAAAGAACATCTAAACCTTGCGGGGCTCCATCCGGGGCAGCAGCCCCGCAAGCTCCCCCACCGACGCCTCCACCTGTGTCCCCTCCGACATGTTGCGCAAAGTCACCACCCCCCGCTCCGCCTCGTCGTCCCCGATGATGGCGACGAAGGGCGCTCGCATATTCCCCGCCTGCCTCAACTGGGCTTTCAGGCTCTTGGACGCAGGTCCGAGCATGTTACTGACTCCCTCCCTGACCAGCTCCGCGGACAGGACCACCGCCCGCTCCCGGGCCTTATGTCCCACGTAGGCCACGAACACCATGGGCGTGGCCGGGGCGGGGGCCTCCACCGCCTGCCTTTCCAGGTTCAGGATTATCCGCTCGATCCCCATGGCAAACCCGACACCCGGCGTCGGCCTACCCCCGATCTCCTCTATTAGACCGTCGTACCGCCCCCCACCCCCCAGGGCGTTTTGCCCCCCTTCCTCGGAGGTCTGCACCTCGAAGACCGTGCGGGTGTAGTAGTCCAGGCCCCGCACCAGCCGGTGATCGAGATCGAAGGGCACTCCCATGCTTTCCAGAAACCCGACCAGGTCGGCGAAGTGAGATTCGCAGTCGGGGCAGAGGTGGTCCCGGCTGCGGGGTGCGTCTTCGATGAAGGGTTGGCACCGGTCTTCCTTGCAGTCGAGAAGGCGGAGCGGAGCCCTGTCCAGCCGCGCCGTGCAGTCCCGGCACAGATCCCCGGCCCGGTCTCCGTAGTAAGCCCTGAGCTCCTTCACGTAGCCGGGCCTGCACACCGGGTCCCCGATGCTGTTCAGCTGCAGCGTCAGCCCCTTGAGCCCCAGCTCCGTGAATACCTGCCAGCACAGCCCCAGGATCTCCGCGTCCACCGTGGCGTCGGTGTCGCCTATCGCCTCGACGTTCAGCTGGTGGAACTGCCGCAGCCGCCCCGACTGCGGTCTGGAGTAGCGGAACATGGGCGCCATGACCGTGTAGAGGCGCACGGGCTGGGGCCGAGAGTGGAGCCCGTGCTGCAAATAGGCGCGGCACACCGCGGCGGTGGCCTCGGGGCGGAGGGCCAGGGTGTCGCCCCCCGACCTGTCGGGAATCAGGTACATCTCCTTCTCCACGATGTCCGTCACCTCCCCGACTCCCCTCACGAACAGGTTGTAGTCCTCGAATATAGGTGTGTCTATCTGGCCGTAGGAGTAGCGCTCGCACACCGATACCATGACGTCTCGGACGCTGCGCCATCGGGGCTGGGAGTCGGGCAGGATGTCTTCCGTGCCCCGGACCGAGCGATAACGGGTTTGCTTGGGCAATGAGACCTCCTTCAGGTCGGGCGCTAGCATAGCGCGGTGGGGGGAGGGGGGCAAATTCAACATGCCTTCGGCCAGCCGAATGTCCGGGAGTCCCCTCCTCCGCTCACCCTGAGCCTGTTCGAAGGGTCGAGCGGAGGGGGAGTGGGGGCACGCACCATCCCGCAAGCGGACTTCCCTTGACCTCACCCCGAATTGCCCCTCCCCCCACCCCGTGCTAGAATCGGAACCGTTCCCCCGAGGGCTTATGCATTGTCCGAACGCATCTTAGTAGCAGTCGCTTGGCCCTACGCCAACGGCCCTCTTCACCTGGGCCACCTGGCCGGGGCCTATCTTCCCGCCGACATCTTCGCCCGATACCATCGCGCCAAGGGCAACGAGGTGCTCATGGTCTCGGGCAGCGATCAGCACGGCAC
>JAAXHX010000534.1 GCA_012270635.1 Dehalococcoidia bacterium
ATTGAAGCGAGAAGCGGGCCTACGGGGCGGTTGTATGGCTCCGTCTCGGCGGCGGCGGTGGCCAAGGCCATCGTGGAAGTGACGGGCGAGGAGATCGGGGCGCGGGACATACGGATGGATGAGCCGATCAAGGCGGTGGGCGATTACCAGGTGACACTCGGACTCGCGCCGGAAGTCGAACCCGTGGTGGCCGTGCAGGTTGTCGAGGCTGCCCCTGCCAAGCCGACGGCGAAACGGAAGACAAAGGCTCCCAGGGTGAAAGAGGCAGCCCCCGCAACTGAAGAGGTTGAAGAGGCTCCCGTCGGCGAGGTGGAGGAAGAGGCTCCTGCCGCGGAAGTAGAGGAAGAGGCCCCTGTGGCGGAGGTAGAGGAAGAGGCCCCTGTGGCGGAGGTAGAGGAAGAGGCCCCTACCGCCGAGGTGGAAGAAGAGGCCCCTGCCGCGGAGGTGGAGGAAGAGGCCCCTGCCGCGGAGGCAGAGGAAGAGGCCCCTGCCGCGGAGGTGGAGGAAGAGGCCCCTGTCGCGGAGGCAGTGGAAGAAACCCCTGTGGCGGAGGTAGAGGAAGAGGCCCCTGCCGCGGAGGCAGAGGAAGAGGCCCCTGCCGCCGAGGTAGAGGAAGACACCACCGCGGTGGAAGCGGTTGAGGAAACTCCCGTGGTAGAGGTCGGGGAGGAAGAGAGGGAGGAGCCGATTGCCGAAGAAAGTGCAAGCCAGCCGATGACGGAAGAGAGCGTTGCAGTGGAGGATGACGTAGCTGAGGGACCGGAGTCGGAGGAGGAAGGTGCACCTTCAGCATCCAGAAAGGGCCGGTCGGCGAGAGAGTCTGCCGCAGCGGCGGCGGTCCGGCGGGCCAAGCGAAGGATGCAGACCGACCAACCCGCCGACTCGGAATAGCCGCGGGCTAAAAACGCCCGTAAGACGTTAGGGATAGATGTACGCGGAGAAACTGCCCCCTCACGACATAGATGCGGAGGACTCGGTCCTGGGGTCGCTGCTGATTAACGGCGACGCAATGCCGGAGGTGGCCCCCCTGCTGACCCACGAGGACTTCTACCGGGAGTCCAACCGGTGGTGCTACCGGGCGTGCATGGAGCTGTACGACCGCGGAGTGCCCATCGACCAGGTGTCGGTGGAGAACGAGCTTACGAGGCTGGAGAGGCTGACCAGTGTGGGAGGGGCCGCGTACCTGAGTCACCTGGTCTCGGTGGTGCCGACTTCGGCGCACGTGGAGCACTACGCCCGCATCGTCCACCGGATGGCGATGATGCGTCGCATCATCGAGTCGGCGGGGGAGATATCCAAAATCGGGTATGAGGCGGGCCCCGACGAAGATGAGGCGCTGAGCCGGGCGGAAGATATCCTGTTCCAGTTGAGGAGCGGACAAAGCTCTCGGGACTTCGTCCACATTAAGGAAGTCCTGAACGAATACCTAGATGAGAGTGGGTTCGGGCCGGATGCTGGCGAGGAGGGACAGCTTTCGCGGGCGTTGACGGGGTTTGCCAACCTGGACACACTGTTGGGGGGGCTGCACCGTTCAGACCTGATCATACTGGCGGCCAGACCTAGCTTGGGAAAAAGCAGCCTGGCGTTGAACATTGCGCTGTATGCGGCCCTGGAGCAGGGAGCACGGGTGGCGGTGTTCAGCCTGGAGATGGGCAAGCAGCAGGTAGTGCAGCGCTTGCTCTCCTGTGAGGCGGGGGTCGACACCCGGAAGTTCAGGCTTGGGGAGTTCACGCCGGACGAACAGACCAACGTGATCAATGCTACGGGAAAGCTGGCCGAAGCCCCGATCTACATCGACGACTCACCTTTCCTGACCATCGTGGAGCTTCGCAGCAAGGCGAAACGGCTGCACCTGGAGAATAAGATCGACCTGATCATCGTCGATTACATGGGGCTGATGCTCCAGCGGGGCGACAACAACGTGTCGGAGATGAGCGAGATATCCAGGTCGTTGAAGCTGCTGGCCCGGGACTTGGACGTGCCCCTGCTGGCCCTTTCCCAGTTGAGCCGGGCGCCGGAGATGCGGCAGGACCACCGACCCCAGCTTTCGGACCTGAGGGAGAGCGGGAGCATCGAGCAGGACGCGGATGTGGTGATGTTCATCTACAAGGGAGACCGGTACTACACCGAGCAGCAATGGGGGAAGCTCTACCCCGACCAGATGTACCCGAAGGGGATAGCGGACATCATAGTAGGTAAGCACAGGAACGGGCCCACGGGCACGGTACAGTTGCGGTTCATTGATCATCTCGCCAAGTTCGAGCCCCTGCCGGTAGGCGTGGCATAGCCGGCTGATGTCGGGGTTCGAGGGTTTTCCGGCAAACTCTCAGAAGACGGCGATCCCCAACGTCTTCTTCACCCGGCTGATGCCCCTGATAAAGGACGCAGCGGAGCTGAGGATAGCGCTGCACGTGTTCTGGGCGCTCCAGCAGAAGAAGGGCGCCCCGAGGTTCGTTACCTTCAGGGAATTGCTGGGGGACGGCACGTTGGCCTCGGGGCTGGGGGAGGACATGACGGAGCGGATCGAAGCCTTGGAGCGAGGGCTGAGGGGGGCGGTGGAGAAGGGAATCCTGGTCACGACGGAGGTGGAGGCTAAGGGGCTCAGGCATAGGTTGTATTTGCTGAATGCACCGGGGTGCGCCAGGGACATGGAGCGGATACGGGGCAAGGGCGTAGACATCGGGGAGACGCTTATCGAGATACCTGCGGGCGAACCCAGACCCGACATCTTCTCGCTATACGAGGAAAATATCGGGCCTCTCACGCCGATAGTGTCCGAAGAACTGAAGCAGGCCCTGGAGGAGCACTCGGAAGAGTGGATAGCCGACGCGATAGAGGAGGCGGTGAGGTACGAAGCCCGCAACTGGCGGTATATCGAGGCGATTCTGACCAAGTGGAAGACGGAAGGCAGGAGCGGTGGAACGGATCGGAGACATACTAAATCGGGAGAGGACCCAGACCGGCGTTTCCGGGAGAAATACGGGCATCTCATCCGCTGGTGATCCGGCTGAGGAGACGGCCAACCCGGAATGCGCGGTGTGCGGAGACGTCGGTTGGGTCACCCCGGACGTGCCCTTCGGTCACACCGACTTTGGAAAGGCTGTGCCCTGCAAGTGCGTGCAGGCGGAATGGGATGCACAAATCCCCCAACGCCTGGAGCAGTACAGCAACCTCGGGCCCCTGGCCCGGCTGACTTTCGACAACCTGATCCCCCAGGGCCGCAGCCCGGACGAGGACAATCGCCGACTGTTTCAGGCCGCCTACGAATCGGCGAAGCGGTACGCGGAGGAGCCTCGGGGGTGGCTGGTGCTCACGGGCAACAGCGGGAGCGGAAAAACTCATCTGGCGGCGGCAGTAGCCAACCACTGCATCGGGTTGCAGGTGAGGACATTCTTCATCGTCGTACCGGACTTGCTGGACCATCTCAGGTCGACCTTCGGCCCGAACAGCGAGGTCACCTACGACGAGCTGTTCGAACAGGTGCGGAACGTGCCCTTGCTGATACTGGATGATCTCGGGGCGCAGACCAGCAGCCCATGGGCGAGTGAAAAGCTGTTTCAAGTGTTGAACCACCGGTTCAATTCCCAGCTTCCGACGGTAGTAACCACGAACCTACCCCTGGACCGGTTGGACGAAAGCCTGCAAAGCCGACTCACGGACCCGGCGCTATCCACGGTCATTGAGGTGGAGCGTCGGTCACCGGTGCTCAGTTCCATGGACAGCCTGGGCTTGGCCCTGCCCGCCAACATGACCTTCAAGACATTCAAGCCCGGGGGCAGGGGTCTGGTGGGGGAGGCCAGGCAGAACCTGGAGAGAGCATACAGGGAGGCCTTAAGCTTCGCTGAGTCCCTGGACGGATGGCTGGTGCTGAAAGGGCCACCGGGCCGTGGCAAGACTCATCTAGCCGCGTCCATTGCCCACTACCAGCGCGGCCTCGGCAAAGAGAGCCTGTTCATAGTGGTGCCGGACCTGCTGGACTATCTACGCTCGACCTACGCCCTGGATGCCAAGATCACCTACGACGCGCTATTCAACAAGGTGCGGACCGTGCCGCTCCTGGTGCTGGACGACTATGGAGAGCAGGCGGCCACGCCGTGGGCCAAAGAGAAGCTGTACCAGCTAGTAAACTACCGATATAACGCCAGGCTCCCGACCGTACTGACCACCGTGTTCTGGCCAAGTGAAATAGACGAAAGGGTAGGCTCCCGACTGGCCGACTCAAGTCTGGCGACGTTATTCGAAATAAAAGATACCGTGCCGGACTACCGAAGTGGGGAGACCCGGCAGATGCGCCCTCGGCGGGGGTATGCCGTGAGACAACGCCGGTAGCAGGCGGACGTCTTTCAGCTATCCCGGCTTCTGCTTAAATCGACATGGCATCCTCTTGCGTTTTCTGTGACATCATCGCGGGGGCGGCACCGGCCAACGTGAGGTATGAAGACGA
>JAAXHX010000535.1 GCA_012270635.1 Dehalococcoidia bacterium
CCCCACCTCCTCCCCCCCTCGCCCCTCGCGGAAACTTCTGGGCCGACATGGCCAAGGCCATCGTCAGAGAGCGTCCCATCGGCCCCTTCGGAAGCACCGACTGCCAGAGCATCATTCAACGCCACTGGCCCGGCCACCGGATGGCCAAGGCCGAGGGCGGCGCCTACGGCACCGAGTTCAAGAGGAACATCTGGCCCGAGCTCGAAAGGCTGGGAGTGAAAATCCCCAATCTGAACCGCAAGCCCGTCACATACGAGATGACCAGGGAGGCCAAGAACGCGGCGCAGTAGAGAAAGGCCCTCCATTGGCTGATCGGTTCCCCCACCTCTTTCAACCGATAAAGGTGGGCAAGTACACCCTCAAGAACCGGATAGTCAACGCGGGCCACGCCGCCCACTTCCAGGGCGAGGGCGGCCTACCCGACGACCGGTACATCCATTACGTCCGGGAGAGGGCCAAAGGCGGCGCCGCCATGGTCGTCCTCGGCAACAGCGTCGTCTACAACGACGGCGAAATCCCCCTCTCCATGGCTAACTACGACGACCGGATCATCCCCGTCTACAGACGCATGTCCCGAGCAACCCACGAGTTCGACACCCCCCTGCTGGCCCAGCTCGGCCACCGGGGGAGAATGGTCGTCGATTCCGCGGGCGTCCTGGGTCGGCCCCTCATGGCCCCGTCTGCCGTCCCTCCGCCCCACTTCGCCAGCCCTCAGTACATGCCCCACGAGATGGACGTCGAGGAAGTGGAAGAGGCCGTCCGCCAGTTCTCCGACGCCGCCGCTCGCATCCGGGAGGGCGGCCTCGACGGGGCGGAAATTCTCGTCGGCCTTGCCTACCTCATCGCCGAGTTCCTCTTCCCCGACTCCAACCGCCGCACCGACAAATATGGCGGCGCCACCATCGAAGAGCGTATGACCTTCCTCTACGAGATTATCGACGGCTGCCGCAAGGCCCTCGGCCCCGACCTCCTCCTCGGCGTCCGCCTCTACGACGACATGGTCGACTATAGCATCGGCATGGCCGAGCTCAAGGCCATCGCTCCCCTTCTGGAGCGCACCGGCGCCGTCGACTACCTCAACGTCTGGCAGGGCGCCATCCCCGACCCCAAGACCTTCGCCGACCACTGGCCCAGCTACTACCGCGAGCCCGGCCAGTACGTCTACAAGGCCAACGAGATCAAGCAGCTGGTAAACCTGCCCATCATCGGGGCCGGACGCATCGACTCCCCCGCCATAGCAGAGCAGATTCTCGCCGACGGCGTCGTCGACATGGTGGGCATGGTACGCGCGCTAATCGCCGACCCCCATCTCCCCAACAAGGCCCGGGAGGGCCGCTCCGACGAAATACGCTATTGCATCGGCACCAATCAGAGCTGCGCCGGACACATCCTCATCGGCATGGGGGTCGGGTGCATCTACAACCCCGTAACCGGTCGCGAAAAGCAGTGGAGCGTCCTGCCCCCCACTCCCGATAAGAAGAAGGTCGTCATCGCCGGCGGAGGCCCGGCCGGCATGGAGGCCGCCCGCACCGCCGCCATGAGGGGCCACGAGGTTGTTCTCTTCGAAAAGGGCCCCCGCCTCGGCGGGCAGTTGAACCTGATCCTGAAGACGCCCCGGCGAGACCACTTCGAGGAAGTCATCCTGTTCTTCGAACGGCAGCTTGACAGGCTGGAGGTCGACGTCCGCCTCAATACCGAGGCCACCCCCGACCTGGTCCTATCCGAAGCCCCCGACTCCATAATAGTCGCCACCGGCGCCACCGCGTACACCCCCGAAATCCCGGGCGCCGAGGGCAGGAACGTCGTCAGCGCATGGCAGGTCCTGGATGGGTCTGCGGAGTTGGGCGACCGGGTGGTCATCGTCGACACCCAGGGCCGCCCCGAGGCCTCCACCGTCGCCGACTTCCTCGTCTCCGGCGGCAAGTCCGTAGAGATCGTCACCGGCCTCCAGTACGTGGGCCGGGAGATCACCCCACCCCTCTGGCAGCACCTCTACGAGAGTCTGCTCCGCAAGGGCGTCAAGATGACCCCCTTCACCGGTGTCTTCGAAATCCTGGAGGACTCCATCTACGTCTACGACGTCGTCACTTGGACGCCCCGCTACATCACCGATGTCGACACCGTGGTCATAGCCGCTGGGGGTCGGGCCGAGGATGGTCTCTACCGGGACCTCAAAGACCGCGCCCCGAGTGTCCAGGCCATCGGGGACGCCCTCCAACCCCGGGACATCGAAGTCGCCGTAGTAGACGGCCACCGCACCGCCCGCGCTATCTAACCCCTGCCCTTCGTCACTCCGGCCCCCGAGCCGGAATCCATCCCCTAACCCCGATCGGGAATCCATTCCCCCCGTCGGGGCAAGGCCGCTCATGCTGAGCCTTAGTTTATCCTGAGCTTGTCGAAGGGAAGTATGAGCGGGTGGGTGAGCCGAGTTCTGTCCCCCCACCTTGACCCCACACCCCACCCCCATCTAACATCTACCCGCACTGCGGGAGTAGCTCAGTGGTAGAGCCCCTGCCTTCCAAGCAGGTTGTCGCGGGTTCGAGTCCCGTCTCCCGCTCCACTCACAACCCTCCGAGCGCCCGTTCCAGGTCCGCCTCGATGTCCTCCCCCGACTCTATCCCGCACGACATCCGCACCAGCCCGCCGTAGATCCCGGCTTGCTCCCGTTCCCCTTCGGTCAACGCCCTGTGGGAAGTCTTCGCCGGGTGCGACACCGTCGTGCACGTCTCGCCCAGGCTCGCCGCAAACCTGATCATCTCCAACGAACGCACGAGCTTCGACACCGCCTCCACCCCTCCCTTCAATTCGAACGACACCATGCTCCCGAAGCCGCCCCGCAGCGTCTCTTTTGCCAACTCATGCTGCGGATGATCGGGCAGCCCCGGATAGTGGACCCCCGACACCGCCGGATGCCCCGATAGATACTGCGCAACCCGCATCGCGTTCTCGCAGGCCCGGGCCACCCGCAACGGCAGCGTCCGAATCCCCCTCACAATCAGCCATGCGGCAAACGGGTCCAGAGTACTTCCCCACACCCGGTTCGACTGCCGTATCGATGCCATGGTCTCGAACCGGCCCGCCGC
>JAAXHX010000536.1 GCA_012270635.1 Dehalococcoidia bacterium
GGACTGCTGCTGTTCAGGGACAACCCCACCGGTCGGGAACGGGCCCTAAGAGGCGCCGCATAGATGAATGAGCCGGAAGAAGCCCCACTTGACAGGTCAGAGACCGCTTGATTAGCGCCGCACCAGAAACAAACAAGCCATCACCCTATCGCTGGGTGGTGATGATGACGTTCAACGTGGCGCACGCCTCAGCGATAGTGGGGGCGCTGGTGCTGGGGGTGCTGCTTCCGACCATGTCGGAGGACCTGGGGCTATCCTACTTGCAGCAGGGATGGCTGGGGTCTTCGGCGATCATAGGCAGCCTGACCCTTTCGATACCCTTCGGGCTCTGGTTGTCCCGGTTCAGGCCGACGCTGCTGACGACGATAACTCTGTTCCTGGGGGCGGGCTTCGTATTCATGCAGGCGGAGGCCCCCAACTTCCTCGTACTCCTGCTGGGGAGACTGCTGTTTGGGATAACGCCGGTGGCCCGGGAGGCGTCCCGGGTGCTGCTGGTAAGGCAATGGCTTCCGGCGAAAGAGGTGCAGCTATCCAGCGGGATCCTGAATGCCGTGTTCGGGATAGCGCTCACGGCGAGCTTCGTCATCGCGCCCATATTGCTGGAGGCGTTCGATGACGACTGGCGGAAGACGCTGTACGCATGGGGCTATTTGAGCGTGGGCATAGCGGTGGCCTGGCTCCTGCTGGGCAGGGACAACCGGTCCGTGGAATACCAGAGGGACGAGAGATCGCAGGAAGGGTCGCCGCTGAGGAGCATGTTCAAGTACAAGGAGCCGTGGTTCCTGGGAATGGGCATCCTGGGGTACGCGATAGCCCAGATGTCCCAGTTCACCTTCTGGCCGACGTTCATGTACGAAAAATACGACATGTCGGTGGTCCAGGCCGGGTACATCGTCGGGGTGGTGGGGGTGGTGGTGGCCCTGGGTGGATTCGTGATGCTGCCGGTGATATCCCGGGCCGGGGGATACCGGGTCCCGCTCATCGGGATAGGCGTGCTGATAACCAGCACGTCGGTGGCGGCGCTGTTTACGGGATCGCTCCCGGTGCTGGTAATCACCTTCATAATCAACGGCCTGGCCCGCGGGGCCTTCTGGATACCTTTCACGTCGCTGCCCTTCGAGCTTCCGGGAATCCTGCCCCGGGAGGCGGCGGTGGTCCAGGGCGTGATGTTCACGATGATGTGGGCCGGCAGCGTCATCGGGCCGGTGCTGGTGGGGTCGGTGCAGACGGCTACGGATAGCCTGCAGCTGGCGATGATAATCACTGCCCTATGCCCGATAGCGATTTCCGCGGCGGGGCTGATGATTTCGTCGCGTACAGGGAGCGTTCAGTCCCGCGTTGAGGTGAGCGGGAGGTAAGACCCGGGAGAAGGGGCGCTAGCGGCCCAGACCGGCGAAGGGGCATCGGTGGCTGATGCAAGCGGCGGCAGTGTCCAGGTCCACGATGGGTGGAAACCCCGACTGCCTCAACATCTCCGAGGCGGCGCAGAGGGGAAGCCCCACGACGTTGAAGTAGCAGCCGTTGATTGGGGCGGCGGGGTGAAACTCCGTGTCTTGGACGCCGTACGCGCCTGCCTTGTCCATGGGCGCGCCGGTGGCTATGTAGGCGTCGATTTCCTCGTCGGTGTAGGGTCGCATGAGGACGGAGGTGTTGACGTGGGCGACTATGGGGTCGGCGGGGGGAGGCGGAAGCAACGCGATGCCCGTGACCACCCGATGGGGTTTGCCGCGCAGGGCCTTGAGCATGTCCCTGGCCTCCTGCGCATCGGCGGGCTTGCCGAAGACGCGGCCGCTGAGGCAGACGAGGGTGTCGGCGGCGAGGACGTGGGCGCCGGGGCGGAGCGAGGCAACGGTTTCAGCCTTGCGTAGGGCGAGCATGCGGGCGGCGTCCTCGGGGCTGCCCGATTGGTCCAGCAGGGCGGCTTCATCTATGTCCGCCGGCACGACCTCGTAGTCGACGCCCAGGGCGTCCATGATCTCCCGCCGTCTCGGGGAGCGGGACGCGAGCACGAGGCTTGGGCCATCGAACGCGGCGATGGGTCAGGTCCTTTCGAGGATTGAAATGGACTCGACGTGGTGGGTCTGGGGGAACATGTCAATGGGCACGGCCTCGATTAGGGAATAGCTCCTCGACGTGAGGACGGCCAGGTCCCGGGCCAGGGTGTTCGGGGCGCAGGACACGTAGGCGATCTTCCGGGGCGCCACCGAGGCCAGGGCGTCGAGGACTTTCGGGTGGCAGCCGGTGCGGGGAGGGTCGAGGATGACGGCGTCAGGGCGGGCGTCGATTTCCAGGAGCACGTCCTCGGTCTTTCCCTTGATCACGGTGACGTTGGAAAAGGGCCCGCAGTTGACCAGGGCGTCCTCTATAGCCGAAGGCGACTCCTCCAGGGAGACTATTTCTCGATAGTAGGGAGAGAGCAGAACGGCGAAAGTCCCGACTCCCCCATAGGCGTCGATGAGGAGCTCGTCCCCGGTGGGGGAGAGGTGGTCTCTAAGCTCGGCGGTCATGCGCTCGGCCTGGGGAGCGTTGACCTGGAAGAAGGAGGGGCTGGAGACGCGGAAAGGGTAGCCGAAGAGCGATTCGGTGTAGGCGGGCTGGCCGGACTCGACGTTCACGCCGGGGATGTCGAGACGGGGCTGTACCAGAAGGCTGTCGTTGTCGGCGCCGCACCGGACAGCGACCTGGCGAAGGCCCTTGCCCTTTCCCTGGAGCTCGGCGAGGACAGCATTTATCCGCTCGTGCATGAGGAGGCAGCGGTCGATTGCCAGATGTCGGCGGGTCCCGGTACGGGTGAACCCCAGCCGACCCTGCCGGTTTACGGAGAAGCGGGCGTGGTTCCGGTACCCCAGTTCAGAGGGTGAAGGAATGGCGGGAGCTACGCGGGGAGAGTCCAGGCCTCCCACCTCTTCAAGTTGTCGCTTGAGGATGTGCCGCTTCATCTCAAGCTGGTGGGTGTAGGAAATGTGCTGCCATTGGCAGCCGCCGCACTCCCCGAAGTGGGGACATGGTGGCTCGGTGCGGTGGGGGGAGGGGTGGACTACCCGGGTCACCACCCCGGTTTTCACACCTCGCCTGTCCGCGTGGACCTCGACTTCCACGGTCTCGCCGGGGATGGCGAGGGGCAGGGAAATGGTGTCGCCGTTCAGCGCGGCGATGGTCTCGCCGTCTGGGGAGAGGACGCCTGGGGTCAGGATGTGGGTCGGCATGGAGGAAGCGTACCGTTGGGTGGGGGATATGGCAAGGCGGGGCGCGTTTGACAGTGAGGACGGGGGTTTGGGAATATGGGCGGCGGTTCCAGGGAGATGGATTCCGGCTCGGGGCCGGAAT
>JAAXHX010000537.1 GCA_012270635.1 Dehalococcoidia bacterium
CGGGTCGAACCAGAAGTGCGGGTCCTCTGTCCCGTGCCCGTGGCCCTCGTGCCCTTCCTCTCCTTCGGCTACGAGGTGTTCGATCTCCTCTATAGCGTCGTCAGGAGTTATGGCGCCAGTGGCCGCCTGCATGAGGATGGCCCCGACCATAGCAGCGACTTCATCCTCTTCGTGGCCTTCGTCGTGATCGTCGTGATCCTCGTCCTCGTCGTGATCCTCACCCTCTTCTTCCTCGTCATGGTCCTCGTCCTCGTCGTGGGCCTCTCCTTCTTCTTCCTCATCGTGGTCCTCATCTTCACCGTGATCCTCGGCGGCGAGAAGCAGGGCTCCGATTTCCCTTAGGCCGGCTTCGGCCGTGAGCTCGCCCTCTTCCACCTCGTGGACGGCTTCGCTGATGTGCTCGAGGAGCTCGACCTCGTCCCTGTGGGACTCGGCGAATTCGATGGGCTCGATGGCGTTGCTGAGCTCGATGATGGTGGACGGGTCCCGGGCCGCGTTCTCCAGCAGGTCCGTCAACCAGGCGTCCTCAAGCCCGAGACCAACGCTGAACACGATGTCGGCATCGGCTATCCGCGTAACGTCCCTAGCCCCTGGCTGGAACCCGTGGGGATCGGCGCCCGTCGGCACCAGGCTGAACACCTCCACCCGGTCGCCGCCCACGTTCTCCGCCCAGTCCGCCACGAAATTGGTGGTGGTGACCACCCGCACTATAGTGGCTTCCTCCACCGCGGTAGGTTCTACCACCACAGTGGGTTCTTCCCCGGGCTCTTCGCCGTTCCCCGGGTCATCCCCACCCGAGCAGCCGGCGAGCGCCGCCAGCACCAGAACGACTGCTAGGGCCAGGGCAATGAAGCCCCAGCGAGATTTAATGGCATCTGCTATCATTATCCAAGACTCCTTTAATGATATTGAATATCGGTTATTCTTTTGCCTCGGTTCAATTTTCGTCCACGTCAGATGGTGATGTTAAAGTCAAATGCTATGCTTGTCAACAAATACAATGCTCATCAAGATGGTAAATGAAATTGAACCCGAATTGACACGATGGAAGAGGGCCTCAGTTATTGCGATAAAATATCAGTAATAGTACATCCATACGGATACGTGAAATCGAGAAAGCGCACCCTTATCGGGGTTGCTCTGTATGGCTTGGCTCTAAACGTGGGAACGTATTTCCTAACAAGATGCTGGCGCGGTCCACTGCGCCCGAGAAGGCCTCTCGCCCCTCGTGGCGCCTTCCCATAGCATGGGCTGCAGGAGGCCGGGGGCGGTCCGGGATTGCTCGTCTCTTCCGCGTGTATAATATGCCCGGAGCATCCCCCCGACATTGGCGCTAAAGGCGATCTATTTATGGGCCCTACGGCAACCCCCGAAAAACCCTCCCCCTCCCGCCGACCCCCGTGGCTGAAGGTGCGCCTCAAGACCGGCCCCAACTACCTGGAGCTGAAGTCGCTGATGCGCAGGATGTCCCTCAACACGGTCTGCGAGGAAGCCAACTGCCCCAACATCTTCGAATGCTGGCAGAACCGCACCGCGACCTTCATGGTCCTCGGCGACGTCTGCACCCGGGCCTGCCGCTTCTGCGCCGTCACCTCCGGCAGGCCCACCTGGAGCGACCCCCTGGAGCCCGAGCGCGTCGCCCGGGCCGTCCAGAAAATGCAGTTGTCCCACGTAGTCATTACCTCCGTGGCCCGGGACGACCTGCCCGACGGAGGGGCCTCCGTCTTCGCCCAGGTGATAACCAGGACCCGGGAGCGCAACCCCGGGACCCGCATCGAGGTGCTCATACCCGACTTCGGCGGCGCCGAGTCGAGCCTCGACACCGTTCTGGCCGCGGAGCCCGACATCCTCAACCACAACGTCGAGACCGTCGCCCGGCTCCAGAAAGTCGTCCGCTCCCGGGCCACCTACCAAAGGTCGTTGCAGCTGCTGGAGAGGGCAAAGGCCAAGGCCCCCGCGAAGCTGACCAAGTCGGGCATGATGTTGGGCGTCGGGGAGGAGGTCGTGGAGGTGCTCCAGACCATGCGCGACCTCCACGAGGTGGGCTGCGATATCCTCACCATAGGCCAGTACCTCCGCCCCTCCGACTCCCACCTGCCCATCAGCCGCTACTACGCCCCCGAGGAGTTCGCCGAGTTGAAGGAAGAGGGCCAAAGAATGGGGTTCCGTCACGTGGAGTCGGGGCCCTTGGTCCGCAGCTCCTACCATGCCCACGAGCAGGTGTAGGGAGTATGCTGTAAGCATGAAAAACTACGATATGGTGATTATCGGTGGGGGGCCGGGCGGTTACGTGGCGGCGATCCGCGGGGCCCAGCTGGGCTTGGGCGTCGCCATAGTCGAGCAGGAGGAGGTCGGGGGGTTGTGCCTGAACTGGGGTTGCATACCCAGCAAGGCCCTCCTCCGCAACGCCGAGGTCCTCTCCCTGGTGCACAGGGCCGGAGAGTTCGGGATCTCCTTCGACAACCTCTCCGTGGACTACGGCAAGGCCGTCGACCGCAGCCGCCAGATCGTAAAGAGGCTGGTGGGCGGCCTCAAGTCCCTCATGAAGCGCTACGGCATTGACGTGCTGCCCGGACACGCCTCCCTCCCAGGCCCCGGGCGGGTGTCCGTTGACAGCCGCGAAGAGTTGGAAGCCGCGAACGTCATCGTCGCCACCGGCGCACGGAACAAGGGACTGCGCCCGGTCCCCGTGGACGGAGAGCGGATAATAAGCACCCGGGAAGCCCTCGCTCTCAAAGAGCTTCCGGGACGCACGGCCATCATCGGGGGCGGGGCCGCGGGCGTCGAATTCGCCTATCTCTGGGCCACCTATGGCTGCGAGGTCACCCTCATCGAGCTTCTCCCCCACCTCCTCCCCAACGAGGACCCGGAGATCAGCCAGACCCTGGAAAAGTCCTTCCAAAAGCAGGGCATCAGGATAATGACCGGCGCCCGGGTCGAAGAGTCCGACTTCGTCAACGGAGTCGGGACCCTCACCGTCTCCACCGGCCCCGACACCACCCAGGTCCACTGCGACAAGGTCCTCGTCGCCGTCGGGCTGGAGGGCAACGTCGAGGGCACGGGCCTGGTGGAACTCGGGGTGGAGATGCGCGACGGCTTCATCGTCGTCGACGAAGCGATGCGCACCAACCTTCCCAACGTCTACGCCGTCGGCGACGTTACCGGGGCCCCTCTCCTTGCCCACACCGCCTTCGCCCAGGGCCACGTCGCCGCCGAGACCATAGCCGGCCTCCCGACCCTCAAGCTCGTCTCCGAAAACATTCCCAGGGCCACCTACTGCCAGCCCCAGGTGGCCAGCGTCGGCCTCACCGAGGCCCAGGCCCGCGAGCGGGGCCTGGACGTCAAGGTCGGCAAGTTTCCCTTCTTCGCCAGCGGCAAGGCCCTCGGGCACGGGGACAGGGAGGGGTTCGTCAAAGTCGTCGCCGGGGCGGAATACGGCGAGGTGCTGGGCGCCCACATGATCGGCCCGGAGGTCACGGAGCTCCTGGGAGAGGTCTCGGTGGCCCAGGCCCTTGACGCCACGGTGGAGGACATAGGGCTCGCGGTCCACCCCCACCCCACCCTGTCCGAGGCCCTCAAGGAAGCCGCCCTTGCGGCCATGGGACAGGCCGTCCACGCGTAGGGAGCCGCCGGAAGAGACTATGAAGATACTCCGAGAGCCGGTCATGGAAAAAAGCGAGTATATGGACCTCCTGCGCCAGATGCTGCTCATCCGCAGGTTTGAGGAGAAGGCCGCCGAGATGTATATGAGAGGCAAAATCGGCGGCTTTCTGCATCTCTACATCGGCGAGGAGGCCGTGGCCGTCGGCGCCATCTCCGCCCTGGGTCCCCAGGACTACATAGTCAGCCACTACAGGGAGCACGGCCACGCCCTCGCCCGGGGCGTCGAGCCCCGGCGGGTCATGGCCGAGCTCTTCGGCCGGTCCACGGGCACCAGCAAGGGCAAGGGCGGCTCCATGCACCTGTTCGACGCCCAGCGCGGCTTCCTCGGTGGCTATGCCATAGTCGGAGGCATGATGCCCATCGCCGTGGGCCTGGGGCTCGCGGCCCAGCAGCAGGGCAACGACCGCGTGACCCTCTGCTTCTTCGGCGACGGCGCCGTCAACGAGGGCGAGTTCCACGAGTCCCTCAACCTCGCCGCCCTCTGGAACCTACCCGTGGTCTTCTTCTGCGAAAACAACGGCTACGGCATGGGGTCCCCCATCTCCGACACTTTCGCCGGTTCCGATATCTTCCGCTTCGCTCCCGTGTACGGCATGAACACCCCCGGCAAGATCGACGGCATGGACGTCTTCGAGGTCATGAACGCCACCAATGAGGCTGTCGAACGGGCCCGCAAGGGGCAGGGGCCCACCTTCATAGAGGCCATCACTTACCGCTTCCGCGGCCACTCCATGGCCGACCCCATGGTCTACCGCAAGAAGACCGAGGAGGAGGAGTGGCGCACCAAGGGGCCCATCCTCCGCATGAGGCGCCACATGGAAGAGCTCGGCCTGTTGGACGAGTCCGACATGAAGGCCCTGGAAGCCGAGGTCGACGAAATAGTCGAGGACTCTGTGGACTTCGCCGACAAAAGCCCCGTCCTTCCCTACGACGCCATCTCCGACGACGTTTACGCCTAGACCATCCCCATGGCATCTCTCACCTACAGGAAAGCCATAAGCCGGGTCCTCGAGGAGACCCTGGACAACGACCCGCGCGCCTTCATGATGGGCGAGGACATCGGCACCTACGAAGGGGCCTACGCCGTCACCCGGGGCTTCCTCGATAAGTACGGACGGGAGAGGATCAAGGACACGCCCATATCCGAATCGGTGATAGTTGGCGCGGGCATCGGTGCGGCCATGGGCGGCTCCCGGCCCATCGTCGAGCTGATGACCATCAACTTCAGCCTTCTGGCCATAGACCAGATAGTTAACAGCGCCGCCAAGCTCCACTACATGTCCGGGGGCCAGGTCACCGTGCCCCTGGTCATTCGCACCGTCAGCGGCGCCGGCAACCAGCTGGCCGCATCCCATTCCCAGAGCCTGGAGGGCTGGTTCTCCCACGTCCCGGGCCTGCTGGTAGTCGCTCCCTCCACTCCCGCCGACGCCATGGGCCTCTTCAG
>JAAXHX010000538.1 GCA_012270635.1 Dehalococcoidia bacterium
TCCTCCTGGAAGTCCACGAAGCAGTTGGAGTGGAACACGTCGCTCGGCAGCATGTCGTTCTTGAGCCGGAACCCCGACCGCCCCGCCGCCCTCTCGTTGTAGCTGTAGTTCATCCGCTCCATCCAGTAGGGCGCCCAGTTAAGCTCGTGCTCCGCCACCCCGACCCGCAGGTCCGGGTAACGCTCGAATACGCCGCTCAGTATCATCTCCGTCAGCGACACCCGCACCCAGAAGTCGGCGTTGTCCAGCATCAGGTTGGCAAAACCGAAGTTGTCCATCTCCCGGTCCCAGCCCCGACCCGCCTTCACCCTCGCCGTCGAGATGTGCAGGCCCAGCGGCATGCCCAGGTCCTGGGCCGCCGCCCATAGCGGCTCGTTGGCTTCGTCGAAGTAGGGCCTCGCCGACATGTACTCGGGGATCGCCGCCCCGACGAAGCCGAGCTTCGCGCACCGCTCCAGCTCCTCCACCCCGTCCGCTACCTCGTCTATGTTTATCGTGGCGACGCCCTTCAGGCGTCGGGGCTGGGCCTGGCAGTACTCGGCTGCGAAGCCGTTGTACGCCCTCAGGATGGCCGAGAGCAGCTCGCTCGACTCCACGAACGCGTACAGGAAGATGGTCAGGCTCGGGTACACGATCCCGACGTCTATCCCGTCCAGGTCCATGTCCCTGATGGCCTCTTCCGGGATGTAGGCTCCGGGCCTCGCGTTCTCCCACGAGTCCACGTTCTGCAGCGAGTCCGGGTCGTCGAACCGTCTCCCGGCCTGGCTGGCCATATTGGAGATGTTGAACGTCATCCGGCCTTCCACGAACCAGAAGGGCCCGTTCTCCGTGTCCCGGATGGCCGGCGCCTGGTCCCGGAACCCCGGTTCCATTCTTTCGAGCCACAGGTCCGGCGGCTCCACGATGTGATTGTCCGATGAGATAACCCTGTAGTCCGCCATCGTCTTCCCTCCGTCTCTCTGCCTACCCGTACCCGCCGATTATATATCACTCCCACCGCCCGCCGATTCCCGCCTTTGCTACCCCTTCCCTTGTCCCCCTCACGAGACCTTTGTCGGGTCGATGCCGGAGTGGTCGGAGTTGCTCATCCTCTCCGAATATCCGTCTTTGGGAAGTCAAATAATCATCCGGGAGGTGGGGCCGCTCGTGCTGAGCCTGTAGTTTATCCTGAGCCTGTAGAAGGAAAGTATGAGCGGGGGGGTAGGCATCACAACATAGCGGGGCCTTGGTGCCCCCCCGGGCCTACCGGCGCCCCCCGGCCCCGGGCCAACCCCCTCGTCTTGCGACTGTCAATCGGGGCGTGCTACAGTAGCCCGGCCATTGAAAGACGACCTCGGGAGGGGGGCCGGCATGACCTATCGAATAATATCCGGCGACGGGCACGTGGACCTCAACTGGCTGCCCCACGACCTCTTTGTCGACAACGCCCCCGCCCCGTGGAAGGACAAGATGCCCCACGTCGAAGATTCCGCCGCGGGCCCCGTGTGGAAGGCCAACGGCAGGGTCATGACGCCGGTGGGCGTATTCCGGTCGGAGGAGTGGACCAACCCCAGCGGCTTCCACAGGGAGAAGCGGCTGGAGGAAGTCGGCTTCTCCGAAGACTCCCGCCGGGGCGTCTACCGTCCATCCGACCCCGATCTCCGCATCAAGGACCAGGACCTGGACGGCATCGACGCCGAGGTCATCTACGGCATGGCCTTTGGCCCCGACCAGGTCCGAGACCTGGAGGCGCGCGCCCTGGTCTACCGCATCTACAACGACTGGGCCGCCTCCTTCTCCGCCTCCAACCCCGGCAGGCTCGCCTGCCTCGCCTGCCTGCCCCACCACAGCCCCCAGGCCGCCGCGGACGAGCTTCGAAGGGCCGCCGGGCTCGGCCTCAGGGGCGCCGAGTTCCGCGCCGGCCTCGCCTCCATCCCCATCTTCCACAGGGAATGGGACGTCCTCTGGGAAGCCTCCGTGGAATGCAACATGCCCCTCTCCTTTCACCTCCTCGAAAACCTCCCCAAGACCAAGGAACCCAGGGAAAGAGAATACCTGGACGTCTACTGGAGCGTCCTGCTCACCATGGCCCAGCTGGACGGGATAGAGCACCTCAGCTGCATACTCCTCTCCGGGGCCTGCGAAAGGTTTCCCGACTTCAAGTTCGTCCTCGGCGAGGCGGGCATAGGCTGGATACCCTACGTCATCGACCGCATGGACCACGAGAGCGAGGGCATCCGGGGTCTGAGCATGAAGCCCAGCGCCTACTGGCGCCGCCAGGGCTTCTCCACCTTCCAGAAGGAGGGCATCGCCGGGGACATCCTATCCCTGGTCGGGGAGGACAACGTCATGTGGGGCAACGACTATCCCCACAACGACTGCGTCTGGCCCGACTCCCTGGAGACCATCGAGTTCAACCTGAAGGGCCTCCAAGACCCGTCCGCCCGCCGGAAGGTAGTCTGCGAAAACGCCGGCCGCCTCTACGGGTTCCTCAACTGATCCCCCATGTCCATAACCATAGGAATCGACATCGGCGGGACCTTCACGGACGTGGTGTCCCTGGACGACGACTCGGGAGAACTCCGTTACACCAAGGTCAACTCCACGCCCCCCCGGCTCGTCGACGGTTTCATGCGGGGCGCCGACCGGGTCCGAGAGCTGGCCTCCGCCTCCTTCGCCGACGTGTCCCGCATCGCCCACGGCACCACCATCGGCACCAATGCCATCCTGGAGGCCCGGGGCTCGGCCATCGGCATCCTCACCACCAGGGGCTTCGAGGACGTGCTCACCATCGGGCGGCAGAAGCGCTCCGACATGTACGACGTCTTCATCGAGCCCGAGACCCCCGTCTTCCTCGCGCCCCGTCGCCGCATAATCGGCATCGAGGAGCGGGTCTACCCCGA
>JAAXHX010000539.1 GCA_012270635.1 Dehalococcoidia bacterium
AAGTCCAGGCGGAGGCCCACCGAGCCGTCCAGCTCGATGAAGTCTATGTGGTGACCGGCCAGGGACGGGGCCGAGGAGAACTCCACCCACGCCCGGTTCCCGTCCCAGCCGATGCGCCGGAGGGTCGTCTCGGAGCTGCCCATGCTGTATGTGGCGGGGGACAACTGGCCCCGGTAATCGTCGGCCACCACCGCCGTACCCAGGGTTACGGGGTCGAAGAAGGCCTCGTGAAGGGTGCCGTCGGGGGGGGACACGGTTAGGAAGTACTCATCCTCCTTCCTCATCTCTTCGGGATAGGCATCGCATACCGCAAGCTTTGCGGAGAGCGGCTGCATGTAGAACCTGTATTCGCCTGCCGGAAGAGGTCTAGTCGTGGACATAACGCCCGGCCATTCCGCAGTGAACAACTCCTCGTGAAGTCCCTCTATCCACCACACTAGAGGGCTGTTACTGGGTTCCATCAGTCCATAGTTACGAATAAAGTAGTCCGTGCTATAATGCCTGTGTACAAAACTTCCCGCCGCCAATCCAGAGCCTAGGGGGGCGGCGTCGAGGCGGAGGTAACGGAATGCTCCGTATTTATCTATATGGTAGCGGACCTCCCTCTGGAATTTGTATTTCGTCTGCACGCAGTACTTGGCGTCCTCCGTGCCTCCCACTGTATCAACCTCTGCCTCCAACTCCGCAATCTTCCCCTTCAATTCCGACTTCGTGATGGTCGGCGTCTGTAGTGTCCCACCCCGTACGCTTGCCTCGGATGCCACCGAGGTCACTTCCTCGGGCTCCTCCAGCAGGAACCTCTGCTTCTCCCCGTTAGCCCCACCCACGTCCACCGAAATTTCTCCCGTCTCCCCAGCTTTCGGTAGCCACGGACGATAATCTGTACTGGCTATAGTGTAGTACGGTTCGTCGAAATGTCTCAAAGTGCCCAACCAGTACCGACCTGCCTCCTCCGTGCTTGGGAGGGTGTCGATTTTCCTCAGAAAGACAATAGCCTCCCTGTCTTCCCACCTAGCGTCCCTCCCCGTCAGAAGATCCTCCCCCAGCGTGAGGGCTTCTTGTTTTGTCTCAAAGTGCACGTCAAGGTCGTCCGCCACTCCTATCACCTGGCTCCCCCCGCTCCCCTTCAGATACTCCAGCACGTCGAAGGTAAACTCCAGCGCAACTACGTATGAGGGTGGGGGCAGGAAGGTCTGGTACTCCACCGTCTGCGTCACCGAACGCAGCTTCACCCTGGCGATGGTATCGGCCCAAAGGATCCGCTCTTCCAGCGTCGCGGTCCCATTGTCTGCCCACAGCCCTCCTTCAAAAATTCTGGATATCTGGTCGTCTTTGGCGGTCTCCACAGGCGGCGAGGGTGTGGTGCTCTGGGGGCTGGGCTCCATGGAGCAGGCGGCGAGGAGTGTGATTGCCAAGGCCACTATCACGGCACCCGTCATGGACCATACCTTCAACCAAGCCGCTAGACGCCTCACATCCTTCATCACAATGCCTCCTCTCTTCTACCGGGAATGAGGCTCCGAACCGTGCTCGTTCCGATAGACCTGCCACAGATAGTCTATATCCTGATATGGGATGGCAGGCCCCGATTTCTCAGGAGGCATGAACGGGCTCTCCTTATAGGTATCCTTACCCCAATTCATCAGGTAGTCCGGATAGACATACTCTAGTATGCCATCCTTGTTATCATCCTTTTGGTACTCATACAAGTCGTCCAGACCTGCTGCGTGCCCGAACTCATGCATCAGAACGCCGGGCAGATATATGTATACGCCTTTGTCAGAGGCTTCTGGTGGTTTAGCGTGGAGCCAATAGGCGTTCGTCCAGACTACACTTTTCAGGGATCGTGTCTCAGAGTCGTAGACTTCGGCTTTCAGACTTATCGTCATCGTCTGGTCGGTCACATGGCCATCCTTATCAGGGTCATCAGGGCCCACGCATGCGGGGCTGGTTTTGCAAAGGGTCGCGTCATCTACCGCTGTGATCGTCACAGTACGCCCGTCATTGTAAAGCCTGTTCACGGGACATATATGAGCACCTTTCTGCGGAGGGCTGACCTTTCTCTGACAAAATAGCACCTGCGGTCCGGGGTCAACGCCTGCCCACGGGGTTGCCACAGCCAGATTCCAGGCGGTAACGGCAGTGGGGATTGCCTCGGCAATGACGACTCCAGGCTCTGACGATATGGGTGTTGGATCGACTATAGCGGCCGCTCTTGCTCTTTCCCCGGTGGCGGTCAAAGCTGGCGTACGAGTCGGCATAGTACCGATCCTGTACTGCACTGTGTGATCGGCCTGATGACCTTTGCGATGTCCATCAAACGGGATGGGCTCTTCCCCTTCGATCTTCAGGGATAAGTTGCCTTTCTCAAGAAATCCGCTGCTGGGGGGATTCTTGGTGGATGTGGTGGCCTCAATGTAGTAAGTGCCCGGGTCAAATGTTCCTGAAACCCGAGACGCATACTGGGACTTGCCTGGGTGTCCGTCATCATCTTCGGTAGGATTCCCCGGATCTTGGAACAGATATAGATATGGGTCCAAGGAGCCCTTGACGTTCGAATGCTTTAGCAGGTCTATTGTTACGTGAGTCTTTTCTGCCAGGGTGAATTTATACTGCTGCGCATAGTGGTTGTTGCTGCGGGGGGAACCGCAATCGCCATTCCACACTTGACTCATATCGCCAGGGGGGACTTCGGTAAAGTCAGCTGTGAACTCCCCTAGGTCTTCAGGCACGGGGCACTGAGGAGTTGGTGGGGGTGGGGGAGGTGGTGGTGGGCATGCCGAGGCGCTGGCGGACACCTTTGACGACGGACTGCCATACTTGGTCGAGTACGGATCACCATCCCCTCGCGCCCTCACCTGAAATTCATAGTCTGTTCCGCAGGAGAGAGCGGATACCGTGTAACTCGGGGAAGTCGTGTATGCGTAGTTCCACGCGCTGGAAGATGTGGTGCGGCTCTCTACCCTGTACTCCTCCGCATTGGTCACCGCATTCCACGTCAGGGAGATGCTCGTCATCGTCTTTGCAGTCACTGTAAGCCCCGTCGGGGCTGGAGCTTTCGGAGTGTAGGGGCCCGTGGTCTCGTTCTTGATAGTCCAGGCGCTCCACTTGGACGAGTAGCTTTGACCGTTGCCCTGGGCCTTCACCTTGAACTCATACTTCGTGCTGCACCACAGTTTGGTGAAGAGCGTCTCGTTGTCGGGCGCCCTTGGCCCCTCGCCATCGGGGCCTGCTTGCGCTTCATTGCCAACCTCGGAAGCCCGGTATTGAAACTGGTGTGCCCCGGTCGGTCGCTCCCAGGTCATCTGGGCAGTGCAGCCCTGTTCCGAAGTGGAGCTTCCACCCATCGTCAGAGTTATCCAGGCGGGGGCGGCTACGTCCGGCAAGGGAGGCGGCGGTGGCGGCGGAGGGGAAACGGTCGTGGGCGTGGGAGCGGTCGTAGGCGTGGGAACGGTCGTGGGCGTGGGTTCGGTGATAGGTGTCTCGGTCGGGGTTGGCTCAGGAGTGGGTTCGAGTGTAGGTGTGGGCGGTGGCGGGACAGGTGTGCAGTGTCTACCGTGCGGAGGGGGACCGCACGGAACCGGCGTCGGGGGCTTGGGTGTTGCGGTCGGCCCTACTGGGGTTGGGGGTACGCACGAGGGGCAGGAGGGATTAGCCTCCTCAGGGTCGTGGGAGTCGGCGAAGACGCCCATGCCAAACAGCAGGGCCACAAAGACGATGGCCATACCCGGGAGGGTTAAGAGGAGACGCAGACAGTGTCCCCTCATGGCTAACTCCCCCCCCCCCCCGACGCGCAAAGAGAGCCTCCGACCGTTCATGGGGGCTAGTCTAACACGGGTATTTTCGCTCTGCAAGCGATGAGATTCGCGCATGCCGTCCCCAGGTCGTACTCCATGGGGATGGATTCCGGTTCGGGGGCCG
>JAAXHX010000540.1 GCA_012270635.1 Dehalococcoidia bacterium
ACGTAGATGCGCAGATGAGCGTGATAATCTACTGCAAGCCGTTTTCGGTGATATTCAGCGTGGCCCCGCTCGTGGGACCGGGATGACCGGATTGCGTTTGGGGCCCCGGGGCTCGACCAGTGGGCGGGTCTCGGTGGCAAGGCAAAGCGGGGGTTTTGGCTTTATAATGCCGCCTGGGCCCCTGTAGCTCAGAGGATAGAGCAGCGGTTTCCTAAACCGCGTGTCGGGTGTTCGAGTCACCCCAGGGGCACCATTTCGCAAAGCTATCCGCGCAACTTAAGGGCACGTCCGCAGGCATGCCCTTGCGTATGCGGGTGGTATCATGTCCGTCGGATTCAGCCATAGAGGCGCCTGCAAGGAGGCCTGGCAATGAAGTTCGTGGACATAGACGGCCACATCCTGGAACCGCCCGACCTGTGGACGAGCAACCTGGGGCCCGAGTACCGGGGCCGGGCAATGCAGTTCAAGAAGGATGACGAGGGGCTGGACCACTGGGTCATAGACGGGCAGGTGCACGGCAAGCTGGTGAAGTCCACCTCGGCAAACCTGGCGACCATCGGGAAGAGCGCGGAGTGGCGCAAAGAGCACATATTCGAAAAGCACGACGTGAGCTATGACGACGGTCGGGCCATGGTCCCCGGGGCCTGCGACCCGGGCGAGCGGGTGAAGCTCATGGACGGCGAGGGGATCGACGCTTCGTTCCTGTTCCCTTCGCTGGGGCTGTCCTGGATGGGCACTACGAAGGACCCCGGCCTGGCGGCGGCCTACTGCCGGGTTTACAACGACTGGATCATCGATTTTTGCAACGCTCAGCCGAACAGGCTGTTCCCGTGCGTGCTCCTGCCGTGGACCGACGTGGGGGAGTGCGTGAAGGAGTTGAAGAGGACATCGGCGCAGGGGCCCAGGGCAGTGATGGTGCCCTCCTTGCCGCCGGAGGACGTGGCATACGGCAGGAGCCACTGGGACCCGCTGTGGGCGGAGTTCCAGGGGCAGGGGGTCCCGCTGAGCCTGCACCCCTCTTCGGGGGGGACGAGCGGCGGGGCGATCCTGTATCCCGAGTTCGCCATGCCGAGCTGGTGGACCTTCACGACCAACGGCATCGACCTGCCCCTGGGCTACATGAGCTTCTTCCAGGACTCGGCGTTCGACAGGTTTCCGGAGATGAAGGTGCTAATTCTGGAGTCGGGGTGCGGGTGGATGCCGTGGCTGCTGCAACGGATGGACGAGAAGTTCGAGGTATTGGGGTTCACGACGGCGATGACGGAGAAACCCAGCCACTACTTCTACAGGCAGGGGTGGATAGACATGGACCCGGACGACGAGGTCGGGGCGGCAACCATCAATCTGCTGGGCGCCGACAAGGTGATGTGGGCCTACGACTACCCCCATTCGGACTCACCGGTGGACCCGGTGGTCAACCTGAAGAAGACGCTGTCGGGGCTGCCGGAGGAGGACCAGAGGAAGGTGGCGGGGGAGAATGCGATA
>JAAXHX010000541.1 GCA_012270635.1 Dehalococcoidia bacterium
GGGAGGGCAAGCACTACCACTACCGCTACGTCAACCCCTGGGTGAAGCCCTACCAGAAGCCTCATCCCCCCATCTGGCTGCCGGGCGTCGTGAGCCGGGACTCCCTCATGTGGGCAGCGGAAAAGCGCATCCCCTACATCATGCTGGCCACGAAGCTGGACCCCACCCGACAAGCCTTCCAGCTTTATCACCAGCGCGCCGCCGAGCTCGGCTACCGGTCGGGGCCCCAGAACATCGGCTACTTATGGAAGGTCCACGTCGACGAGACCGAAGAGCTCGCCGAAGAAGCGGCCCGCAAGTACGTCCAGGGCCCGAGCAACCCCTTCCTGGCCGGCAATGAAGGCACCACCAACCTCGCCCTCGCCTCTCTCCCCGGAATGACCTCCCGAAGGCGCGTACTGCCCACCCAGCACGCCGCCACCAAGTACCGGGGCGGCGTCGAAAGCATCCCCTACGAGGAGCAGATCGAGAACTACAGCATCAGCGCCGGGACCCCCAAGACGGTCCTGCCCAAGATCCGCTACGTCCTCGAGACCCTGCGACCCGGCATAATCTTCTTCTGGGACGGCGACGGCGCCATGACCCACGAGGAGCAGATGCGCAGCCTTCGCCTCATGAAGGAAGAGGTGATCCCCGCCGTCCGGGAGATGGCCGTCGAGCTTGACCTGCCCGGCCCCACGGAGGTCGACCCCGCCACCGGCGAGAGGATAGAGGCCAACGGCGCCCTCGTCCCCGCCTCCTAGCCCCTCTATCAGTTTACGAAGGGCGACCTATTTCTGCCGTGACCGCAGTTCTTCGAGCACCTGCTCCGGCGTCGCGTCGACGGAGGCCAGCAGCACCATGCTGTGGAACCACAGGTCCGCCACCTCGCTTACCGTGCGCTCTCGGCCCTCCTCCAGGGCGGCGATGACCGTCTCCCCCGCCTCCTCCACCACCTTCTTGCCGATCTTGCTGGGCCCTTTCTTGAGCAGCTTCGCCACGTAGCTCCCCTTCGGCCTGTCCTTCTTCCTCTGCTCGATCACCTCGAAGAGCTCGGCGAGGACGTTGCCGGGCGGCCGTTCGAACGCGGGGGGCTCGGGCGGGAGCTCTTGGAAGAAGCAGCTAGTCTCCCCCGTGTGGCAGGCCGGCCCGGTGGGATCGGCCTTGATGAGCAGTGCGTCGCCGTCGCAGTCCACGCTGATGCTGCGGACGTTCAGGTAGTTCCCCGATGTCTCTCCCTTGTGCCAAAGTTCCCGGCGGCTGCGGCTGTAGAACCAGACCTGGCCCGAGGCCCGCGTCCTCTCCAGCGATTCCTCGTTCATGTAGGCAAGGGTAAGCACCCGGCCCGTTCCGGCGTCCTGCACTATGGCCGGCACCAGCCCCTTGTCGTCAAGCTTGATCATCCGCTGCTTCCTTCCTGCACAGCAGGTCTGCTGGGCACTCCTCGCGCCGTCAAGAACTCCTTTGCCTGGGATATGGTGTAGGTCCCGTAGTGGAAGATACTGGCCGCCAGCGCTGCGTCCGCCTTACCCTCCGTCAGGGCATCGTACAGGTGGCCCAGGGTCCCCGCCCCGCCGCTGGCTATCAGCGGCGCCCGCACCGACTCCGAGATCCGCCGGTTGAGCTCCAGGTCGTAGCCCGTCTGCTGGCCGTCGGCGTCCATGCTGGTCACCAGCAGCTCCCCTGCCCCCAACTCCGCAACCCTGGCAGCCCACTTCAGGGCGTCGATGCCCGTGGGCCGACGCCCCCCGTGGGTGTACACCTCCCACCGGGACCCGGGCCCCAGCCCCAGGCCGTCTTCCCGTTTAGAGCAGGCCCCGTCCACCCGCTTGGCGTCTATGGCAGCCACTATGCACTGGCTCCCGAAGGCCCGCGCCCCCTCTTCGATGATGCCCGGGTCCAGCAGGGCGGCCGTGTTCACCGCCGTTTTGTCGGCCCCCGCGTCCAGGATGCGGCGCATGTCCTCCGTCGTCCTGATGCCTCCTCCCACCGTAAGGGGTATGAACACCTCCTCCGAGACCCGGTTGACCACGTCTATCATGATGTTCCGCTCGTCGGAGCTGGCGGTGATGTCCAGGAAGACCAGCTCGTCGGCGCCTTCGGCGTCGTAGAAGGCCGCCATCTCCGCCGGGTCCCCGGCGTCCCGGAGGTCCACGAAGCTGACGCCCTTTACGACCCGCCCCCGGTCTACGTCCAGGCACGGGATTATGCGCTTGGTGAGCATGGCAGGGGGTCTATGCGCCGCCGTTGGAGAGGCAGCGGACCACCTGATCGGTGAATTCGGTCGTGGACGCCGAGCCCCCCCGGTCGGGGGTGAGGCTGCCGCCGTCCACGTAGGCGTCCCGAAGGGCCCCCTCGATCCGGTCGGCGATCCCGTTTTCGCCCAGGTGCCTCATCATCATCGACGATGTCAGGATCAGCGCGGTGGGGTTGGCCAGGCCCTTGCCCGCGGCCTCGGGCCAGCTCCCGTGGGTCGCCTCGAACACCGCACAGTTCTCCCCCAGGTTGGCGCCCGGCACCATACCCAGCCCCCCGACCAGCCCCGCCGCCAGGTCCGAGATTATATCGCCGTACAGGTTCTCCATTACCAGCACGTCGAACCGGCTCGGGTGCAGCACCAGGTGCTGGCACGCCGCATCCACGATCATCTCCGTGTATTCGATGTCTGGGAACTCCCGGGCCACGTCTCGGCAGCAGTCCAGGAACAGGCCGTCGGACAGCTTCATTATGTTGGCCTTGTGCACCGCCGTCACCAGCTTCCGCCCGTGGGCCTCGGCATACTCGAAGGCGAATCGGGCTATCCGGGTGGAGGCCGCTCTCGTAATCACCTTCACGCTCTGGACTATGCCCGGCACGACTTCGTGCTCCACGCCCGCGTACAGGTCCTCGGTGTTCTCCCGCACGACCACCAGGTCGACATCCTGGTGCAGGCTTCGCACGCCGGGCAGGCTCTTTACCGGCCTCAGGCAGGCGTACAGGTCCAGGCTCTTCCTGACCGTGACGTTGAGGCTCGGGTAGCCCTCGACGCTGGGCGTGGTGACGGGCCCCTTCAGGGCCACCCCGTTCTTCTGCACCGACGCCAGGGTAGTGCCCGGGAGAAGGACTCCGTGCCGCTCCCTAGCCGCCAGCCCTATCTCCTGCCTGTCCCAGTCTATCCGAGCCCCGGCGGCTTCCAGCACCCGCACCGCCGACTCCGCCACCTCGGGCCCTATCCCGTCCCCCTCGATAAGGGTGACGCTATATCTATTGTTGCTCATCGACTACATTATCGGCGCACGGGTCAAGGGATTCAATGGCTGTCGTTTGATTTCGTTCTCTACGGAGATTTCGAAAGCGCTGCGCCCTTTCGATGCCCGCTTTTCCAAAAGGGACGCCAGGGCATACAATTGACTCATGATCATCGACTTTCACGCCCACATCTTCCCCGACTCCGTCCGCAGCGACCGCACCCCCTACCTCGAGCGCGACGCCACCTTCTCCCACCTCTACTCCGACCCCAAAGCCCGCCTCAGCTCCGCCCAGCAGCTGGTGGAAAGGATGGACCGGGACGGCATAGATGTGGCCGTAATCCTCGGCATGGGCTGGCAGGTCCACGAGTTCGCCGTGGAGGCCAACAGCTACATCCTGGAGTCCGCCGCCGCCTTCCCCGACCGCCTGGTCCCCTTCTGCACCGTCAACCCCGCCACCGGCGAAGCTGCGGTGGTGGAAGTCGAGAGGTGCGCCGGCCTCGGGGCCAGGGGCATCGGCGAGCTCCACTCTTACGCCCAGGGTTACCGCCTCGACGACGAGCGGATCATGGGGCCCATGATGGAGGTCGCCATCGCCCGGGACCTCATCGTACTGACCCATTCGTCGGAGCCCGTGGGGCACATCTACGCCGGCAAGGGCACCGTCACCCCTGACGAGCTATGCCGCTTCATCGAGATGTTCCCGGAGGCCAGGATCGTCTGCGCCCACTGGGGAGGCGGCCTTCCCTTCTACGCCCTCATGCCGGAGGTTTCCGAGGCCCTGCGCAACGTCTACTTCGACTCCGCCGCCTCCCCCTTCCTCTACAAGCCCGACGTCTTCTCCAACGCCGTCAACCTCGTCGGCGCCGACAAGGTCCTCTTCGGCACCGACTATCCCCTCATCTCCCACAAGAGACTCCTGGCCCAGGTCGAAAGCCAACCCCTGGATGCCAAGACCAGGGCCGCCATCCTCGGCGGCAACGCCCGCAAGCTCCTCGGCCTCTAGCTCCCGTGCCAGGGACCGGGCCTCAGTCCAATTCCAAGACTTTTCCGCATTGAGGTGGCTCATCATCGCTAGCGCCAACGACGATAGCGGGCTCCGGACCCTCCCCGACCTCCTCCGTCCCGGCCTGGACCTCGTCTTCGTCGGCATCAATCCCGGCAGCTACTCCGCGGCCA
>JAAXHX010000542.1:0-1112 GCA_012270635.1 Dehalococcoidia bacterium
CCTTACAACTGGGCCATTACGCGGGTTGGCGCGATTCTATCACACCCCCACGCCCCCGCAACCGCCCCCGACACCCCGCCATAGCCGCCAGCAAAACACCCCCCGTCACCGCCGCTCCCAGCGCATCGCTCGGCCAGTGCGCTCCCATGTAGACCCGGGACATCACCATCGCCGCGATCAGCAAAACGAGAGCCGCCTGCCCCACCTTCCTCACCCGTACGTACCGTCCCCCCACCCCGGACAGGGACAACGCCAGCGCACCGAAACACGCCAACGCAAACATCACGTGTCCGCTGGGGAACCCGTATCCCGCCAGGTCCTCCCTGACTTCCAGCAGCGCCGGGTCGGGCCTGGGTCGGGCGACTATCTGCTTGATCGTCCAGTTCACCCCCGAGCTAACCGCCACCAGGACCACCAGCAGCGCTGCATCTCCCCTGTGCTTGACGGCCACCAGGACTGCCGCCGCACCCGCCGTTATCATTGCCGCCCCCAACCACCACCCCAGCGCCGACATCCCTCTCATCGCCTCGTCAAACAGCGGGACGGATATCGATTGCACCCATTCCGCCACCGGCAGGTCCCCCGGAAACCGCTCCCATCGGCTCGCACTCACCGATAGCCCTACCGAGGCCACCAGGAAGAGGACGAGACCGCAGGATAGGCGAGTCGACGCGGGAAGGGCCATGGGCAAATGATACACTTCCTTCCCAGGACAGCCCGTCGCCGAGACTCGGTAAACAAGCCTCGCGTCTAACATTATGTAACTCTGCACGAGAGCGAGATTGCCTAACCCGCCCTTCCGTTGTTTACTTATAGAGAGGCCCGAGTCCCATAGCCGATAGGAAGATACCCTTGCTGGAATCCCTGGCCGAAAAGATAACCGCCGTCCTGAAGCGCCTCGAAGGAAGAGCCCGGCTCACCGAGGAGACCATCAACGAGGCCCTCCGCGAAGTGCGCCTGGCCCTCCTGGAAGCCGACGTCAACTTCAAGGTCGTCAAGTCCTTCGTATCCACCGTCAAGGAACGCTGCCTCACCGCCGAGGTTCTCGAGGCCCTTACCCCTTCCCAGCAGGTTCTAACCATCGTCCACGAGGAGCTGACCAACATCCTCGG
>JAAXHX010000542.1:1126-2197 GCA_012270635.1 Dehalococcoidia bacterium
GCCCTCAAGCTGCGGCACGACGGAGAGTCCGCCCTCCTGGTCGCCGCCGACCTCCAGCGCCCCGCCGCCATCGACCAGCTCGTCTCACTCGGCAAGCAGTTGAGTGTGCCGGTCTACACCGAGCCCCTCGGCGCTGACCCCGTGGACGTTTCCAGGCACGGCGTCCAGCAGGCCCGGGACCAGGGCGTCGACTGGACCATTGTCGACACCGCCGGCCGCCTCAACATCGACGACGACCTGATGAAGGAGCTTTCCCGCATCAAGAAGGCCGTCTCCCCCATCGACTCCCTCCTGGTCGTCGACGCGATGACCGGCCAGGAGGCCGTACGCGTCGCCGAGGAGTTCCACAAGCGCATCGGGCTGACCGGCTTGATACTCTCCAAGATGGACGGCGACGCCCGGGGCGGCGCAGCCCTGTCCGTCACCTCCGTCACCGGGGTGCCCATCAAGTTCATGGGTATCGGCGAAAAGGCCGACGCCCTCGAACCCTATCACCCGGACAGGCTCGCCTCCCGCATCCTCGGTATGGGAGACGTCCAGACCCTCGTCGAGAAGGCCAGGGTAAGCATCGACGAGGCCCGGGCCAAGGAGATGGAGCGCAAGATGCGCAACGCCACCTTCACCCTGGAGGACTTCCTGGAGCAGATGCACCAGCTCCGAGAGATGGGCGGCCTGACCCAGGTCCTGGACCTCATCCCCGGCATGGGCCGCCTCAAGAACCGCCTCGGCCCCGAGGACCTGGACGACGACAAGCTCAACAAGACGGAGGCCATCATCCTCTCCATGACCCCGGAAGAGCGTCGGAATCCGGGTATTATCGGCGGCAGCAGGAAGCGGCGCATCTGCCGGGGAAGCGGGACCCTACCCCAGGACGTCAACCAGCTTCTCAACCAGTTCCGCCAGATGCAGAAGATGATGAAGGCCGTAGCCGGCGCCAAGCCCCGCCTTCGCGGCCAACAAATGGCCCAACTCTTCCGCTAACCCTCCCCACCCTAATCCCCCCCTTGAACAATGATTGGGGGATAGAAACCGAACTCCCCGGGGGTCGGGGCCGCTCGTGCTGAGCCTGTC
>JAAXHX010000543.1 GCA_012270635.1 Dehalococcoidia bacterium
TATCCTGAGCCTGTCGAAGGAAAGTACGAGCGGGGGGCTAGGGTCAGGGCGAGCACCCCAAATCCCAGGGATGTCCGCCCACATTAAAAAGCGTATACTACGCCCATGTTCGCAACCATAGGCCGAAGCTGGCAGCTCTACAAAGTCTGCTGGAGAGTCCTCCTCCACGACAAGGAACTCCTCGTCTTCCCCCTGATCTCGACCATCGCCCTCATCATCACCATGGCCGTGATCTTTGGCTCCGGCCTCGTCTTCCGCGCCGCCGACTCCCTAGAGGGCGGCCTCGTCCTCGGCCCCGCCGACTTCCTGATCATGGGCGTCTTCTACTTCATCAACTATTTCATCATCATCTACTTCAACGCCGCCCTCATCGGCGCGGCCCGCATCCGACTCCGCGGCGGTGACCCCACCCTCCGCGACGGCTTTCGCATCGCCAATTCCAACCTCATCGGCATCATCGGCTGGGCCTTCATCTCAGCCATCGTCTCCCTCATCTTCTACGCCCTTGAAAAGGCCGCTCGGGGGCGCGGCGGCTTCGGCGGCATCGCCCTGATGATCACCACCTGGCTGCTCCGAGGCGCCTGGTCCGTTTTCACCTACCTGGTGATCCCCGTGCTGGTCGTCGAGGGAGTGGGCCCCATCGAGGCCATCAAGCGGTCGGCGTCCCTGCTCCGCAGGACGTGGGGCGAACAGCTTGTCAGCAGGTTCGGCTTCGACCTCATGGTGATAATCGTCGGCCTCCCCATCGTGCTGGTGGCCGTGGCTATCGGCGTCGTCATCCCTCAGCCCGCGGGCCTCGTCATCGCCGTAGCCTTCGGCGTCGTCGCCCTGGGCGCCCTCATCCTCGTCACATCCGCCCTCAAGGCCATCTACGTGGCCGCTCTATACGAATACGCCACCGACGGCGCCCTCCCCGACTCCTTCCCCCGAGAAGTCGTCGCCGACAGCTGGGCGCCCAAGGGCGGCCCCCAGTTCGGCCCTTACCGCCCCTAGACCGCCGGCGCCACCGAGGCCACCGGCCCTCCCAGGGGCGCCATCGGGCCTCCGCAGGCCACGTACTCGCCGTAGCCCGGTTTCTGCAGTATCTCCCCCTCTTTCATCACCACCTGCCCCCGCACCATCGTCATCCACGGTCGGCCCTTCTGGCCCCACCCCTCGTACAGGGTCAGCCCAGCGTTGCTCTTCATGTCCGATGCGGTGATGGTCCTCTCGTAGTGCGGGTCTATCAGCAGCAGGTCGGCATCCGAGCCTATGCTGATCGTCCCCTTCCGAGGATACAGCCCGAACACCCGCGCCGGGTTCTCCGCCAAGGCCCTGGCAATCCACGTTATGGACATGCCCCGCTTCACCACTCCCTCGCTGTACATCAGCGGCAGCATCGTCTCCACCGACGCACTCCCGAAGGGCACCGTGTTCCCCTGCACGTCCTCAAATACGTTATCCCATCCCGACTCCTTCTTCTCCTTGTGAGTCGCCGAGTGGTCGCTGGCAACTATGGAGATGTGCCCGCCCTGCAGACCTCTCCACAGGGCCTCCTGGTCGGGCCCCTCCTCCGGCCTCAGCGGAGGCCCGATCTTGGCGTGAGGTCCCCACTTCTCCATCTCCGCGTCGGAGAGCAGCAGGTACTGGGGACACGTCTCGGTCCAGACCCGCTGCCCCTGCTGCTGGGCCTCTTTGATCTTCTCCAGGCCGCCCTGGGTGCTCAGATGCACCACGTAGGTCGGGCACTTCGTCATCGCCCCCATCTTGATCGCCCTGTTGACGGCCTCCTCCTCCGCCCAGGGGGGGCAGGCCTGGGGAAAGTAGCGGGGGTGGGTGCATCCTTCGGACATGAACTTCGTCTGAAGGTAGTCGAGCACGTCGCCGTTCTCGCAGTGGAGTTGGGTCAACCCGCCGTGGCTGCCGATGACGTCCATTGCCTGGCAGATGAAATCGTCGGAGCACATGCGGAACTTCCGGGACTTGTAGGTCATGAACATCTTGTAGGACGTGACGCCCATGTCGAAGGCCTCGGGCAGGCCTTCCAGGACGTAGGGTTGCTTGTGCAGGATGAAGTGGAAGGCGTAGTCCAGCACCGACGCCGCTTTCGCCTCCTCCCTGATTCGACGTATGGCGTCGGGGACCGTCTCCCCGTTCAGGTCGTCGTAAATGCAGAACACTATCAGGCTGGTGATGCCCGAATGGGCCGCAGCCAGGGGCGCATCCACCCAGTCGTCGCACTTCAGCGGGTCGATGTGCATGTGCGCGTCGATCGCCCCCGGCAACACGTACTTCCCCGAGGCGTCGATATACCGCTCGGCTTCCGGGAGCAACTCCCTCGGGCCCAGCGCCACGATCCTCCCATCCTTCACCGCTACGCTCGTCCGCACCACGTCCGACGATGTCACCACCTGGCCGTCGTGCACTATCGTGTCCACGTGCCTGCTGCTCATGCCTGTTCCTCCTGAAGTCGGGGAGATTGCGCCCGCGCCCCTGCCCGTAATTCTAGTCCACCCCTCCCCTTATTTCACCCCCAAGACCCTTCCCTTTTTCACCCCGCGGCCCCCGTCACTCCGTCATTCCGGCCCCCGATCGGGAATCCATCCCCCCCGTGGGGCCGCTCGTGCTGAGCCTGTCGAAGGGAAGTATGAGCGGGGGGAGGGGCGTCCTGCCCTCCACCCCACGTTGGGATATACTACGCCCTACACTCGTCCCACACATTGGAAGCCCTTGCTCATCGAAGAAAGGGGGTCCCTATGGTACAGCTAGGAAAACTGGTCGAGTCCGTCACCATCCCCGCCCGACACGGGCGCGCCGTCAGGGTGCTCGGGGGACAGAAGGTTAAAGTCTCCGACGTCCAGGGCAAGCAGGTATGCGACTTCTTCGCCGTTCGCTCCTCCAACCCCTCCGTCTACCTTTCCGGCGTCTACACCCGCAGCACCATCGCCCGTGTGCGCCCCCGGGCCGGCGACACCCTCTTCGACAACCACCGCATCGCCATCATGGCCTTCATGGAGGACACCACCATCGGCATCCACGACATGCTCTACGCCCCCTGCGACCCCCAGCGGTACCTCATAGACTACGGCGTCACCGGGCACCGCAGCTGCAAGGTCAACTGCCTCGAGGCCCTCGCCGAGTTCGAAGTCGAACCCCCCGTCACCCCCGAGGTCTTCAACATCTTCCAGAACAGCAGCCCCGACGACGACGGCAACCTTTCCGTGAAAGAGCCCGTGTCCAAGCCCGGCGACTACGTCGTCCTCATGGCCCTGGACGATCTGATCGTCGCCGGTTCGGCCTGCCCCCAGGACCTCAACCCCTGCAACGGGTTCAACCCCTCCGACCTCACCCTGGAGGTGTACGAGTAAGGGTCTGCCGACACCCATGAAAGCCATGTCCTTCTACGCCCCGGCCCCCGTGGAGCGCAGGCCCCTTCAACTCACCGACCTCCCCACCCCTGACCCCGGCCCGGACCAGGTCCTCGTTCGGGTCTCGGCCTGCGGCGTCTGCCGCACCGACCTCCACGTCATCGAGGGTGAACTGCCGTCCCACAAGTCCCCCCTCGTTCCCGGACACCAAGTCGTCGGGACGGTGGAGAAACTGGGGCGCGGCGTCGAAGGCTTCGCGATCGGGGCCCGGGTGGGCGTTCCCTGGGTGCACCGCACCTGCGGCCGCTGCCCCCTCTGCCTCCGGGGCCGGGAGAACCTCTGCGATGCCGCACTGTTCAACGGCTATGACGTGAACGGCGGCTACGCCGAGTACGTCCTCAGCCACCGCTCCTTCACCTTCCCCCTCCCCGACGCCTTCCCTGATCTCCAGGCCGCCCCCCTCCTCTGCGCCGGCGTCATCGGCTACCGGGCCCTCTGTCTCGCCGACGTTCCGCCCGGAGGCAGGCTGGGCCTCTACGGGTTCGGCGGCTCCGCCCACGTCGTCATACAGATAGCCGTCCATCGGGGCCTGGAAATCTACGTCTTCTCCCGCAGCGAGGAGCACGGGGCCCTGGCCCGAGACCTCGGCGCCTCTTGGGTCGGCAGCGCAAAGCAAGGCCCGCCCCACAAGCTCGACGCTTCGATAATATTCGCCCCCGTCGGCGAGCTAATACCCCTGGCCCTGGAGCATCTGGTCAAAGGCGGGGTCCTCTCCCTAGCCGGCATCTACATGACTCCCGTCCCCGTCCTCGACTATACCCGGCATCTCTACGACGAGAAAGTGATGCGCAGCGCGGCCAACAGCACCCGGCAAGACGTGAGGGAGCTTTTGGAACTCGCCGCCCGGGTCCCCGTCCTCACCCGGGTCCAACCCCACCCCCTGGAAGCTGCCAACGACGCCCTCATAGACCTGAAGCAAGGCCGCATAAACGGCGCCGTCGCCCTCACCCTCCCCTAGATT
>JAAXHX010000544.1 GCA_012270635.1 Dehalococcoidia bacterium
TAGTGGACACCAGCAAGGTCAGAGCCAGGAATGGGCAACTTCTTCACTTTCGAGCCGGTGGCAAGGAGCAGCTTGTCATAGTGGATGGCCTGGCCGTCGGCGAGGGTCAGGGTGTTGGAGGACGCATCTAGGGTGATGGCCTCGGCGCCGAGGTGGAGCTCGATGGAATGCTCGGCGTAGAAGTCCTCCGTCTTGAAGAATAGCTTGGCCTCCTCTTTGTCGCCGCTGAGGAACTCCTTGGAAAGGGGAGGACGATCGTAGGGACGGTGGGGCTCAGCGCCGACGAGGTGCACCTCACCATCGAAACCCTGCTTGCGGAGGGTCTCGGCGGCGGCGCCACCGGCTATGCCCGCACCAACTATTAAGTAGGACTCGCTCTGTGCCATTTCGCCACGTCCACGTCCAAAATTAAGTGGGAGAAGTATAGCATTGCACGGGTCGGGGGTCCTTGGTCACCTGTTCAACCAAGGTCGGTAGCGTATAGAGTATGGGGCGAAGATCCGTCCAGACGTCAAGGAACCGAGCAAGAAAGATGGATGCCAGAAAGCTATTGATAAGCGCGCTGGGGATGGGGATAACGGCCTTGGTGGGATTGGGCTGCATAGAAACGTCGGCAACGCCGACGCCCCTGCCCATGGTCACTTCCGGGGATACTCCGCCCAGGGTGGAGAAGCTGGACGTGGGCCTGGCCGCGCCGACGCACCTGGAATCGGACGGGGTGAGCATCTGGGTGTCGAGCGTCGGGAGGCCGGAGGAGCTGAACACGGCGGTCCGGCGGTTCGGCCTGGACGGAAGAGAGATGGGCAGCTTCGAAATAGGGGAGACGCCCGGCGACGTCCTGTTCGACGGGGAGAATGTATGGGTTGCGAATCTGGGGACGCCGGCAGAGCCGGGGAATAGCGTGGTGAAGATGTCTGGGGAGGGTGTTGAGTTGGGAGTCTACGAAGTGGGAGCCTCTCCATTTGCGATGACGTTTGACGGGGAGAACCTGTGGATAGCCAACCCTACGGAGGACACGGTAACCAAGATATCGGGGGGCGGGGCGCACCTGGGGACGTTCGAGGTAGGGGACGGACCCTCAGCCCTGGCGTTCGATGGTGAGCACGTGTGGGTGGCGAACATGGGGTCGCCGTCGTCGGAGGGAAACACGGTGCAGAAGCTGGACGGGGGTGGCCGGGTGGCGGCGGAATACGAGGTCGGGGTGAGACCAATAGCGCTGGCCTTCGACGGGAGTAGCATGTGGATTGCCAACAGCGGCCCGCTGGAAGACGACCAGGCGGATTTCGTGACGAGATTGGCCTTGGACGGAGCCGGGTTGGGGCAGTTCCGGGTCGGGAACGGGCCCGTGGACATCCTGTTCGATGGAGAGAGCATCTGGGTGGCGAATGCGGGCAGCAACAACGTGATGAGGCTGTCGAGCACGGGACTAAGGCTGGGTAAGTTCGACGTGGACACGGGGCCGGTGTCGCTGGCCTTCGACGGCGAGGACGTGTGGGTGGCGAATGTGGAGGGAGGTACGTTGTCCAAGATTCTACTGGGTGGGGAGTAGGGTGTCGGCGACCGGGCCTGCTGTTCGTCCGCTCAACCCTTAGACGGGCTCAGGGTGAGCGGACGGGCTAGGGTGCTGTTTTGCCACTGGGCCCTTCGACAGACTCAGGGTGAGCGGACGGGGCTGGATTTTTTTGAAAGGGTTAGATGCCCCTGTCGGCGACGAGTTTGTGGTAGCCGTACTGGGTGGTCAGAGGTTGGGTGAACCGGTCGGGCTTCAGCTTCTCGATGTCGGTGGGGAGGGGGCGGTCGAAGACCAGGTCGGCGATGATCTTGCCCATGTAGGCGCTGCATAGAATGCCGGGCAGGGTCACGGCGGCGAACAGGCCCTCC
>JAAXHX010000545.1 GCA_012270635.1 Dehalococcoidia bacterium
CATCACGCGGCATGGCAAGACCATCGCGCACCTGGTTCCAGCTGAGGCACAGGAAAGGCTACAACGCAAGAGGGCTGTAGAGGAATTTCTGCGTCGTCGGGATGAGGGAGAAAAGGTCAAAGCGACTCTGGAGGAGATTCTTGCATGGCGTCACGAGGGGCACCGCTATTGAGCGAACTCGTCATAGATGCATCTATTGTCATGGCGTCTTTGCTTGATGACGAGCGCCAACCAATTGCTGACAAGGCTCTGAGGCAAGTAGGAGAAACTGGGGGACTTGCACCTTGGCTGTGGCAGATAGAGACACGCAACGCGTTGCTATCCGCAGAGAGGCGGGGTCGTGCAACCGATACACGAGTTGATGAACTCCTGCTTGAGCTCAAAGGGCTGCCCATACAAACTGACGGCGAGCAAAGACTCGAAGAGATTTGCCTTCTCGCCAGGACTCACAAACTGTCATTTTATGATGCAACGTATCTGGAATTGGCCAGGAGACGCAGAGCCACCCTTGCTACATTAGACTCGGGGCTGGCCAAAGCGGCTTTAGATGAAGGCGTGCAACTCTTCTAACCTAAAATGGATAAAGTGGAGATTTCAAAAAAGGCCCTGTGGAGATAGGAATCATAGGTCTGCCGCAGAGCGGTAAGACGACGATATTCAACGCCCTCACGGGTCTCGGGGGGCAGGGCGCCCATCCCGACCGGGCGGCCGTGGGGGTGGCCAAGGTGCCGGATCCGCGACTGCAACCCCTTGCCGAGCTGTTCAACTCCCGGAAGATAACGCAGGCGGAGGTGAAGTATTTCGACGTACCGCTCACTCCCAGGGGACTGGGCAAAAGCGAGGGTTTCGGGGGAAAGCTGCTGAACCTGCTGTCCCAGGCGGATGCCCTACTGCACGTTGTCCGGGCCTTTGAAGAAGCCTCGATACCCCACATCGAGGGGAGTGTCGACCCCTGCCGGGACGCCGAGGCGCTGGACCTGGAGCTGACTTATTCAGACTTGACGATACTGGAACGCAAGGAGGAGAGGCTTGGGGATGCGTTGAAAGGGGCACGGGCTCAGGAGCGCGACAAGCTGCTGACCGAGCAGGCCCTGATAGAGCGGGTGAGAGGCCAGCTTGAAGACGGCGTGCCGCTGCGCTCCCAGGCCCTGGATGCCGACGAGGGGAAGACTCTGAGCGGATACCAGTTTCTCACGGCCAAACCGGAGCTCGTGCTGCTGAACGTGGGAGAAGAGGCCCTGAGCAAGACCGATGCCCTTGAACGAGAGATGATGGATAGGTTTGGGGGGGATTCGGTGGTGGTGGCCTCGGTGTGCGGGAAACTGGAAGAAGAGCTGTCGCAGCTGGACCGGGAGGAGGCCGCGCAGTTCCGGTCCTCGATGAACGGCGGGGAGCCGGCGCTGGAAAAGGTGCTTCGGGTGTCGTACGGGCTGCTGGGCCTGGTATCGTTCATCACGTGCGGCCCCACGGAGACGCGGGCGTGGCCCGTGGCGCGGGGCACGGCGGCGGTAAAGGCCGCGGGAAAGATCCATTCGGACATGGAGCGCGGCTTCATACGGGCCGAGGTGATAGGGCACGAGGACGTGTTGAAATGGGAAGGGCTGGTGGAAGCGCGCAAGCAGGGGTTGATACGACAGGAGGGGAAGGAATACAGAGTCCGGGACGGAGACGTGATCAACTTTCTGTTCAATGTCTAGCCAAGCGTCGACGGTCTCTCTCTACCTGCATATCCCGTTCTGCGTTACCAAGTGCAACTACTGCGACTTCAACACCTACGCGGGGATAGAGGACCTGATGCCGGCCTACGTGTCGGCGATGGTGGATGAGATCGGGATGTGGGGGGAGGCGCTGGGGAAGGAGACACGGGTTCCGACGATATTCTTCGGGGGAGGGACGCCGTCACTCCTACCCGTCGGCGACGTGGAGCGGATCCTCGATGCCTGCCACGGCAGCTTCAGATGCACGGAAAACCTGGAGGCGACTTTGGAGTCGAACCCAGGCGACCTGACGATGGAGGGGTTGCGGGGGCTGCGGGAAGCGGGGATAAACCGGCTGAGCGTAGGGGTACAGAGCTTCAATGACGCCCATTTGATTGCATTGACCCGGAGACACTCGGCGAAGGCGGCGGAGCGGGCGTTGACCATGGCCCGGGAGGCGGGGTTCGACAACGTGAACCTGGACTTGATGTTCGGGCTGCCGGAGCAGACCCTGGAGGAGTGGGCAGACAGCGTGGACCGGGCACGAGCGTTGGAGCCGGAGCACCTGTCCCTATACGCCTTGACCTTGGAAGAAGGCACCCCTCTGGCGAGGGACGTGTATCGAGGGGCTACAGCCAACCCGGACGCCGACCTGGCCGCCGAAATGTATTTATACGCGGCGGAGAGGTTGGACGAGTCGGGGTACGGACAGTACGAGATATCCAACTGGGCCAAGTCGGGGCGGGAGTGCAGGCATAACGTGGTGTACTGGCGGAACGAGGCTTACCTGGGAATCGGGGCGGGGGCGCATTCGTTCCTGGGGGGATGTAGGTTTTCCGAAGAACGGAACCCGCGTCGGTACGTGGCACGGGTGGGAGAGCTAATGGAAGAGGGGGGCTGGGGTGGAGTGCAGCTGGGGAATGCAGAGGCCTTGGCCGAAGCGCTGGGAAACAAGGGCCCCGTATCGGAGGTGGAGGTGATATCGGAGCCGGTGGAGATGGGAGAAACGATGATGATGGGGCTCCGGTTATTGGAAGGGGTGTCGGGGGAGGGGTTTCGGA
>JAAXHX010000546.1 GCA_012270635.1 Dehalococcoidia bacterium
TGAGGCTCTCGAAGTATGAGCGGGGGCGGGGCATCCCTTCCCCCGGACCCACCGAAGGGTTGAGCACACCCCCTAGCTTTCCTTCCCACTCCGTTCTAAAATCTACCGGCTTTTACTCAACGCCAACGACCCATGGACCAGCACGCCATCCACACCGAGTCCCTCGCCCGCAGCTTCGCCGGCCTCCGCGCCGTCCACGGCATAGACCTCACCGTATCCCAAGGTGAGATCTACGCCTTTCTCGGCCCCAACGGCGCCGGCAAGACCACCCTCGTCAGGATGCTCACCACCCTCCTCATGCCCACCGAGGGCCGGGCCTCCGTCGCCGGCCACGACGTCGTCTCCGAAGCCGGGCAGGTCCGCCTCGTCATCGGCGCGGCCCTGCAGGACGCCTCCCTCGACAACAAGCAGACCGGCCGCGAGCTCATAAAGCTCCAGGGTCGACTGTACGGCCTCTCCGGCAAGCAGATAGACATGCGGATCCGCGCCCTGGAACCCCTCATGGACATCGGCGACGCCATAGACCGGCTCATCGGCACTTATTCCGGCGGTATGAAGCGCAGGCTGGACCTGGCAACCGCCCTCGTCCACAACCCCAAGGTCCTGTTCCTAGACGAACCCACCACGGGTCTCGACCCCGTGAGCCGCGCCCGGGTCTGGGAGGAGGTCCGACGCGTAAACGCCGACCTGGGCGTCACCATCTTCCTCACCACCCATTATCTGGAGGAGGCCGACAGCCTCGCCCATCGCGTCGGCATCATCAACCTCGGCAAGCTCGTCGCCGAAGGCACCCCCGCCGAGCTCAAGCGCTCCATCGGCGCCGACATCATAGTCGCCACCATCGAGGGCGACGCCGATGCCGCCGCCCAGGCCCTCGACCCCGTTGAGCAGGTGGAGCAGGTCGACGTTTACGAAAACATCATAAGCATCGGCGTCACCAATGGCGTCGCCGCCATGAGCGACGTGACCCTCGCCCTCAGCCAGTCCGGGGCCCGGGTCAAGGAGGTTACCCTCCGCACCCCCACCCTAGACGACGTCTTCCTCCAGGCCACGGGCGCCCGCCTCCAGGACGAATCTTCCACCCCCCTCTCCCCGGATGGAAAAGGGAGGGGATGACGAAATGGCCACCATAGTCGACCCAAGCGCCCAAATCCAGGCCCGTAAAGCCGGCTTCCTCAACGAGGTCGCCGCCGTCGCCCGGCGCGCCCTCCGCGCTACCAAGCGAGACCCCGAGAGCGTCGTCCCCGCCCTCATAATCCCCGTCTTCTTCTTCATCGTCAACGTCGGCGCTCTCCAGGACCTCGCCGAGACCCTGCCCGGCCTCGACTACAAAGCCTTCCAGCTTCCCGTCGCCATCATCTTCGCCGTCACCGGCATCTCCCGCGCCGTCACCCTCGTCATCGATATCCAGTCCGGCTACTTCGACCGCCTCTCCCTCACCCCCGTCAACCGACTCGCCCTCCTCGTAGGCCTCATGGTCGCCGATTTCGCGCTCGTTGTCGCCCTCACCCTACCCGTCATCGCCCTCGGTTTCATCGTGGGCGTCCGCTTCGAAAGTGGGGTGCTAGGCATCATCGTCTTCGTGCTGATCTCGGGCACGTGGGGCCTGGTCTACACCGGCTTCCCCTACGCCATCGCCTTCAAGACGGGCAACCCCGCCGCAGTCAACACCTCCTTCCTCCTGTTCTTCCCCTTCGCCTTCCTCACCACCGCCTTCCTCCCAAGGGACGCCATGACCGGCTGGCTGGCCGCCGTAGCCGCCTACAACCCCGTGACCTACCTCCTCGAAGGGCTCCGATCCCTGCTCATGGTCGGCTGGGACCCCGAGGCCCTGCTCAAGGGCCTGGCCGCCGTCTTCGGAGTGGGCGTCGTCAGCATGTCCCTTGCCCTCCTCGCCCTCCGAGGCCGCACCCTCCGCCGCTGACCCGTCCATAGGCGCACCTCTGCCGTGAGCCAATCCCCAGGC
>JAAXHX010000547.1:0-626 GCA_012270635.1 Dehalococcoidia bacterium
GCATCTGCCACGGTCTTGGCCATCGTAACATGGGACAGGGAGCGCTCTGAACCGCAATACCGGAACGGACTTCAGTGCGATGCCTGGGAGGTGGTCGTCCCTGAGTTGGTGTTTGAGCCAAGTCCGTAGCCCAGCCTAACCGTCTCCCGACTCAAGGTCGCTATTCTCGCCAACACTGGCACTGACACGTGTCGGTTGTCCACCAGGGCACTCAATCGCTACCCTCGTACTATGGCAATCTCCGACCAACAGTTGCTCGACGCCATAAGCCGGATGCCGTTCGTCGAATCGACGGAACTGGCTCTCATCCTGGGCGAGCCTCACGCGACCGTCCACCGCAGACTCTCCGAGTTGCTGGAAGACGACATCGTGGGGAAAATCACCCACGGCACCGTGCATCTACCGTCGAGCGGGAGATACTGCCTGACGGCCAGTGGCGTCAGAGAGGTAGCCGAATTCCTCGACTTCACCACTCCCTCGGACGTCGTGCGGGCCTACCCGCTGTCGAAGGAGTGGCTGACGCTGCTCATCCGCCGGATGGACGCCGTGGCCTCCGTTTATCGCCTGGCCGCCACGATGTCCCCCGGCAACGACGGCCTCCGGTCCCGCGTGGAGTTCCACCGCAG
>JAAXHX010000547.1:761-1289 GCA_012270635.1 Dehalococcoidia bacterium
GCCGTGGAGTCCAGGTGGGTGCTGGACCGACGGGACCGCCGCGTCTGGCAGGAGACAACGGGGCTGTCCGGGCACACCTGCCACACCCTGGCGCAGGTAATCTCCCAGGGCACGCCGGGCAGGAGACGAAGGCCCCTCACCGCCTCGCCGGAGCGCAAACTGGCCTCCCTGCCCCATCCCGAACGGATGGCGCAGGCTGCGTCCGCCTTCGGCCTCAGCCCGGCTGAGAAGCGGACGCTGGACCTGATCACCGACCATCCGCTGATCCTCCGCGAGCACCTTGCTCTCTGGCTCGGTATCTCCGAGGGAAGAATCAGCCAGATGATGCGCAGCCTGGTGAAGACCTGGGGCCTCATAGAGCGTCACGGCAAACGGGGCGAGGTTCAGCTACACCCTGTCCGACGAGGGGATACGCTACGTGACCCACCGGGACCGGGCCGAGTTGCCGACCACACGGGGCATCTGGAGCACTGCGCTCACCACCGACACAGACGGACGGTTACGACACGTGGGGCACCGCATGGAGAC
>JAAXHX010000547.1:1315-1704 GCA_012270635.1 Dehalococcoidia bacterium
AGCGAGCTTTTGTGGTCCGTGCCCACGGCCAGGTCCGACCGCGCCTACAACTGGGGCCGCTCCGCCATCGCCCCCGACGGCCGTGGGGCATCTGATCGCCGGGAGCCATCCCGTGCCGTTCTACCTTGAGCACGAACTGCGCGCCCGCCACCCCAGGGGAGTCATTGCCCGCTTGTACCCCTACGAAGACTACTACTGGTCACCGGAGCGTGAGGAAGACCAGCCGCCGTACCCCGTCACGCTGTTCGTCGTGGACAGTGAGGAGGTTGAGGACACCTACGTGAGCACCGTCCCCGAGATGCACCGGATGTCCGCTGCCCATCCTGGTCTCCTGCACGCCCGCCCTGTCACGCAGGGGGATATTGGGGGAGTCCTGGCGTCCCCTGTGG
>JAAXHX010000548.1 GCA_012270635.1 Dehalococcoidia bacterium
CAGGTCGCTCCATCTTCAGATAGTCCCTGATGACCCCGGAGAAGCTGTGGCTGCCCTCCCCCTCGGGGGCTGACACAGTGTAGGTGAAGCTCTCAGTTCCAAGGAGGAGGAAACTGACGGTCTGGCCCTCCACGGCGACCGCGGCGTCGGGCAGGCTGCTGCCTTCGTAAGTGAAGCCTTCGGGCAGCGTTTCCACCACATCGCCGAAAGCGCCGTACCCCGAGACGGTCAACGTCACCTCCAACGGTCCGCCCGGCTCCACGTAGGCTGAGGAGAAGGCCCGTATGGCGCTGTGGGTATCGGCCTGCGCCGGGCCTATGGTGGAAAAGGCCGCCAACAGGACGACCACGGCTATGGCGGACCGGGTTTTCATCCTGCTGCTATCTCTCATGGTCACGTTCCTGCCCCCGAATCCTCGAAGTACAGCCTGATGACCTCCAGCGCCTCTTCGAGGGTGATCAGATCTCGGAAGTAGTCTCTGATGGCGGCGAGGACCTCGTTCAGGTCAATCGTCCCATCGTTGTCCGCGTCGTATAGGCCGGCTTGGCCGGTGATTGTGAGGGTCACTGGAATCTCGACGGCCGGGGCCCCGGAGCCGCTCACCTCCACCCGGACCGCCACCCGATGCACGCCAGCCGACATGCCGGTGGCGTCGACCGTAAGGGTCACGGAAACCCGATCGCCGGCATGGTCGGAGGAACCGTCTTCGAGGCTGATAGACAGCCAGGGAACGGTCTCCACTATGCTGAACGCGACGGGCTCCGTGCCCGCATTCCAGATCTCCACCACCCCGGGTTGCGGGTTCTCCCCGTCCAGCGTCGCCTCAAACGACAGAGCGCAAGGCATGACGACCATCACGGGCAGGGTGGGAGGCGCCGCGGTTGTGTCATCGTCTGCGGCCGGGGTCTCCCCGGTGGTGGCCGTCCCGCTGGCCGACCAGCAGCTGGCGCCCTCGTCGCTCTCCGCCCTCACCTGCACGTCGTATGACGTACCGGTCCTCAGATCGGTGATGGTTGTCGTCAACGCGGCGCTGTCTTCTGCATCGGCCTGCCACTCCATCCAGACGTCGGCCGAGGAGGCCTTGTACTGCACGTCGTAGTCGGTTATCTCCGGGCCGACGTTCACCGGCTCGACCCACGTGACGGAAAGGCTGGCGTCGGACGGAGACTGCACGGCGGGCGCGACGGGAGCCGCTGGTGGCTC
>JAAXHX010000549.1 GCA_012270635.1 Dehalococcoidia bacterium
CGGGACGGCATCCCCGACCACGGCGACTACAAGTCCCTCCTCACTTCCCAACAGTCGCCGGCGGACTTGCTCGCAATGGTCGAATCCCCCGGCTTCTCCCGTCAGGACCAGTGGCAGGTGCAAATCCAGGCCCGGGTCCAGCTCAAGGCCGGCGTATATCTCAAGTCCGACTGCTTGACCCCCAGCCAGATAGAATCCGCCCACATCCACCCCGCCCCCGACCTGCAGGCCACGGTGAATGACGTTATAGATTCATACGGCCCCGGGGCCACCGTCTGCGTGCTGCCCCAGGGGCCCCAGACCATAGCCTATGTTGACCGGCCCCTGGCGGCCGGCGTCAGCGCGTGAGGTTTCCGCCATGACCAACGTATACCGTTTCATCGACAACTGCGAGGACAAGGCCCTCCTAGGCAACAAGGGCGCAAACCTCGTCACCATGACCAAGCTCGGCCTCCCCGTGCCCCCCGGCTTCGTCGTATCCATCGACGCCTTCAGGGACTACCGGGCCAACGACACCCTCCCCATGAACGAGATCGACCAGGCCCTGGACTGGCTCGTCGATTCCCTGGGCCGCTCCTTTGACAACGGCCTCACGGTCTCCGTCCGCTCCTCGGCGCCCGTGTCCATGCCAGGTATGATGGACACCGTCCTCAACGTCTCCAGCCGGGAGGAGATGGTGTCCTGCCTGAAGACCGTATTCGGTTCGTGGGACAACCCCCGGGCCAATGAGTACCGTCGCCTCCACGGTATCTCGGAGGACATCGGCACCTCGGCTGTCGTGCAGTCCATGGTCATGGGGAACCGGGACGAGATGTCCGGCACGGGTGTCGTCTTCAGCCGGAACCCAAGCACGGGCGCACGGGGACTCTTCGGCGAGTACCTCGCCGTCGCCCAGGGCGAAGACCTTGTCTCCGGCGTCAGAACGCCCCAGAGCATCGACGCCCTGAAGAAGCAGATGCCCGGCATCTACGAGGAGCTGGAGGGCCTCTCCAGAGACCTCGAGACCCACTTCCACGATATGCAGGACGTCGAGTTCACC
>JAAXHX010000550.1 GCA_012270635.1 Dehalococcoidia bacterium
CCCTTCCACAGGCTCAGGATAAACTAGGGCTCAAAACGAGCGGCCCCGCAAGCCCCCCAGATTCCGGCTCGGGGGCCGGAATGACGGGGAGGAGGGAGGGTGCGAAGGGGGGGTTAGACTAGGGGCCAGGGGACTTCGTAGCGGCTTCTCAGGACAGGGAAGACGGGATCCAGGAGAACGGCCTGCATCCTTCGGGCGAGCCAGTCTATCTCGTCGGTGTCCAAGAGAGGGGCCAGCGCGTGGGCGAGGCCGCCGGGGGTGTGGAACCGGGCCAGCTCCCGGGCGACGGCATCCAGGGTCTCCTGGGCGATCTTCTCGCCGCCAAAGTCCCAGATCACGGTGCGGAGCTTGGGCTCGACGCTGAAGGTGAGGCCGTGGTCGATTCCCCAGACCTTGCCGCCGGGGTCCAGGATGCAGTGGCCCCCCTTCCTGTCGGTGTTGTTGACCATGAGGTCGAAGACGGCGATGCGCTTCACCTGCTCGGGGTGAGTGTCCCGAAGCTCGAAGTAGTTGGTCTTGTGGGAGTCTCGGATGAAGAGCTGGAGGGATCCCTCGCCGTAGAGGCCGTCCCAGATGACGGTGGGGGGAACGAAGCGCCAGCCGAGGGCCTCGCTGAGGACGTATGCGGCGCATTCCCTCTTGTAGAGGGTGCCTATGGGGAAGTCCCAGAGGGGGTTTTCGCCGCGCTGGGGTTTATAGACGCCGTATTCGAAGGGCTGCCCGTCCAGGGAGAGGGCGACCAGGAAGGTGTAGTTGGAGCCGCGCAGTATCTGGTCGCACCTGTCGGCGGAGGAGCGGGAGAGGTCGCGGCAAATGTCGGGGTGTCGGCCGGTATCGAGGCCGGGCTGGGCCGGAGACCCGGCGTCCTCAACCTCCTGGGCCATGCTATTGCAGCCTTTCGACGGCGTTGACGGGGTGGCCGTTGGAGCGGGCGCAGAAGTGCCCTTCGGGGTCGATGGGCTGGTGGCAGAGCTGGCAGATGGGCCGGCCGGCGGAGCAGACCTTGAGGCTTTCTTCGGAGAAGCGCTCGACCTGCTCTATGGTGGCCTCGAACACCAGGGACGCCACGTCGGCCTCATCTTCGACGTCGTAGTTCCAGAAGCGAAATACGCCGTTCTCTTCGTCGAACTCGACGGCCTGCTTACCGAGCTTGAATTCGATGACGGGGGCGTCGGGGGCTGGGTAGGGTTGAGGGAGGGTGGAGGCACGCTCGATCTCCTCGAGCATGCCAATGGTGCGCCGGAGGTGGAGGCCCAACTCGAGAAGCTGCTCTTTTTCGAGCCAAACGACGGCGGTCCCGGCGTCCGAACCCAAGATGAGCCGGAAGGTGCGCTTACCGGGCTTTCCGAGGGCCTCGGCGGTGAAGGTGGTTACGAGCCCCATATCCTGGGTGGGTTCGGGCATGGAGACCTCCGGTTGCTGTTGTGCTTGTCGAATGGCGCGGCCCCTATTCTAACGTTCCGGTATGGAGAACGGAACGGGGGTCGGGGGCGCCTGCGCGGGCAATAATGCGCTAAGTATAATGAGGCGGGACAGCCGGGGTGGAGAGCGGAATCATACAAAGGCAGGTTTAGGGGCAATGAATGAAAACGGCGGTACAAATATGCTTCCCGAATTCGCCATAGGCTCGGCGGGACTGGAGGCCGCGTTCGGGGCGGCCTATTTCGGTCTGTCCATAATCGCGGGGTTCGTGGCGTACTTCATCGTGTCGAGGCTGATAAGGGCGGTGGCGGGGAGGACGCGGACCTCATTGGACGACCAGATAGTCAACGCCGTGGGGCGTCCGGTCTTTCTGTTCGTGGTCCTGTTCGGGGCGTATGCGGGGTTGACGGCCTCGACGTTTCTGGACGAACACCAGGATCAAGTGGACAGGGGCCTCCTATCGGCGGCGATTGTGATAGGGGGCTACCTGGTGAGGCGCATGCTGAATGCGCTGATCGCCTGGTACGGGGAGGAAGTCGCCTCCAGGACGGCGACGACCTGGGACGAGCGGGTGCTGCCCCTGGTCCAACGGGTGTCGAACGTCGTGATACTCGGAATCGTGGTGATGCTGGTGCTGCAGTCCCAGGGACTGAACGTGAGCCCATTGATAGCCGGGCTGGGCATCAGCGGCCTGGCCGTGGCCCTGGCGGTCCAGCCGACCCTGGCCAACTTCATAGCGGGCACCTACACGGTTACGGAGAGCGGGATAGCGGTGGGGGACTACATCGAAATGGAGGGTGGTACGTCGGGGTGGGTGGAACACGTGGGGTGGCGCACGACGAAGATACGGACGTTCTGGAACAACCTGGTGATCATACCGAACGGGAAGCTTTCGGAGTCGATAGTGACGAACTACCAGGGGCCGGACCCCTCGGTGTTTTCGACGGTGACGGGGGGAGTGAGCTACGAAAGCGACCTGCAGCAGGTGAACGACGTGGCCCTGGAGGTCACGAACGACGTGCTGAACCGGACGGACAAGGCGGACCTGAGCTACGCGCCGGCGGTGAGGTTCAACAATTTCGGGGATTCGAACATAGACTTCATGATCATCTTCAAGGTGAAGGGTTTCGTGGACCAGTTCGCGATCAAGGACCAGATCATCCGGGGGGTGCACAGGCGGTTTGGGGAGGAGGGAATCGAGATCAACTACCCGGTGAGGAAGCTGGTGTACCCGCACGAGGTGTCGGGCGGGGAGGGAGAGCCACCGATCAACGGGGCGTAGGGAGTGGGGGGTCTCAGATACCTCTACGAATAGAAGTTCCACTCGTTTATCGCTTCTACTTGCCGCATGTGTACCGTCATGTCTTGGCTGATTCCAAGAGGATGTCTAGCTCGTGGGAGGCTCCCAGGTAGCGGGCCATCTTGCGATACCGGTTGGATTTAGCCTTGTCGCCGACCAAAGCAGCCGTGAATGCAGCAGCCATCACGACCGGCAGGTCATCAGGGTTCAGCTTCAAAGATGCCTCGAAGGCGCTCAGGGATTCTTGGTATTGCCCCGCCTCCCGGAGCGCGCTGCCCAACGCTGTATAGTAACGAGTGTCAAGAGGCCCACATTCAGGCCTCACAGCCTTCAGGTGATTAACCGCTTCCTTAGGCTTGTCGCTGTTCAGCAGGATGAATCCAATCTCAGCCCAAGGTAGAATCCAGGTTGGGTCCAATGTGACTGCGAGCCAGCACGCCTCCAGGCCTTCCTTGACCAGAGTGGCATCACCTTGTTTTGCGCCTATTTTCCCCTTGGCTGACCCTAGTGTACAGTGATAGACGGGATCTAGAGGGTCCAGTTCGGCCGCCCGGGCCACCTCATCTATGGCCTCGTGGATTCTCCCCTGTATCTGCAACTCTTCTGATCGCTGGTAGTGAGCATAAGCATCGGGATTGCCGATGCCCCAGTCCTTGAGTAGCCGTCCTTCAGTCTGGCAGATAAGGTCATTTACTTCAACTCTGTAGACGCTCAGATTTGCCATAAGCACCCTACGAGTCCAGTTGGAGGAGGCTGCCATCAGGTCTTCCTTCCATTCACTATCCGGCTCGTGTGGAACCAGGGCGGCGAGCAAAGGATCCGAAAGCTCAAATTGTGTCCCAAGAGTTGCAAGTTTGTTCAGAACATCCCAATTAGCTGATGTATCAATCCGGTCATTGATGATGCCACACAACAGTGATGCATACCGGTACAGGCGACCCACAATTTCCTCCGCTACCCGGACGCCAATGAAATCACTCAGAAGTCCCGCAAGATCGCTAGCCCAGTAAAGCTTTCGGAGTTCGCGTAACAGGCTAGTGCATGCGTCTGAGTCGATATTGGAGGTAAGAGTCTTGGCTATATTGGCGAGGTTGTCATCGGATGGACGTACGCCGTTGTACATCCAGGCATCCACGGTATTGTCGCTCACATCAGTCGACTCGGCGAGGGCCGAGAGAGAGACTTTGGCCTCGGTGCGTTTCCTGTTGAGATACTTCCCCCGCTGGCTCACGCCGGTCCAGGGCAGGAATTCCAGGGCATCCGGCGATGCGTGGGCAATGTGTATGTGAGCAGCGGCTCGGACGGCTAAGTCGATGGTGGCGAGTCTGGTGTACGCTTGCCACACTTGGGCCAAGTGGTCGGGATATACTCGCATCATCCGCGGCTGGAGGAAGGCTCTGAAGCGGTCCCAGTTGACAGTGTGCCAGTCGAGCACTTTAGCGATCAAGGACGAATCGGACCACCGTTTTATCTCCTGGCCGGGAGTAACGGCGAATACGGAGACGGCCAAAATCTCCGAGATGGCGGTGATGATCTTGGCCCGACTAGATTCCATCACTCTGTTTTCCGGGCGTCCTGAAAAATAGCGTTGGGCCGTCTTGTTGCCGAGGTCAGGGTGGGTGATGCCCAGGCACCTCACCACCGCACCTAGTATCTGTCCGCTGGTTGGTAGCGTTGGCGTCACTTCGACATTGGCGTTTCCGAGTCCCCCCGCTGCATTCTCAATACGGGAGTCTTTCTTCTTCCCGTGTTGCTTGCTATCAGGCATATAGGCCCCCCCTAGATATGAACTTGGTGGCATCCACTGACACGTCACTCAACGCTTCTTCCACTCCTACATCCAATATGGGGCGGCTGTAGGTGTGGCCTCCGGCAACGTTGTCAAAGAATCTCCCTGCCGGATCCACCATCACGTAGCTACCTGTCATCAAATCATTGCTCTCCGGCACGACAGTGATCCTGTATTCTTCCACATGCATGTTCAACTGGACGTAACGTTTGAACTCCTCTAAAGAAACCAGATGGTCTTCGACTCGGGTGTCGTTCTGACCTCTGACGGATAGCACTTGTAGCAGCTTCCATCGTTCGGGTTGTACCTTCATTATGAAGTCGCTGAGGTTCTCCTGTAAATTAGCCCGCGTTACCACAGTATTGATCTTCACGCGGACACCATGTTGCTTGAGGGTATCTATTACATCCAAGTAGTCATTCTCGCTCATGTGACCACTCCGTGTTGCCCGTCCCGTCCGTAATAGGGTAGTTGGGTTCACCGAGTCAATGCTTAATGCAACCCAGTGGAGACTCCCGTGGACGCGGTCTAGCCATTCCGGCGTGATGCGGCTCCCATTGGTGACCACTGAAGTCGTGAGTCCCATATCCTTTGCTCGCACGATCAGATCTGGGAGCCATGAGCAGAGCGTGGGTTCGCCGCCGGCAAAGTTGATCTTCCGAAACCCGGCTCGAGCGAGCGCTTCGACGACTGATAGGGAATCGCCGCGGCCAAGATGGCCCTTAGGCAAATGGTTGGTTGGGATATCCTGGAATGTTGCGAAGCAAAACTCACATCTCATGTTACAGGACTTCCATAGATGGTAATTGACAGACGGTACTTCCCTTGGCATGCTCATATTTCTCCTTGAGTTTCTTGGGCTAGGCGCATTTGATGCGCCTTGACTCCAAATGGTAGGAACTCTGTCCCTTGGGCGAAACCCCAGTCAAGCGGACAATTCTTGGAGCAACCTAACCCCGGTGCGGGTACATGGTTTCCCACAAGGGGTATGAGGGATGGGTGTGCTACAATCCGGATTCGACTTTAGGGGGGCGAGACTGAGCCGAGGAACGTACTTCGGAGGGGGAAATGGAAGCGAACGAATTTTTGACCAAGATGCTGAAGGCGAACCGGAGCATGGTAAGAAAGGCCCTGGACGGTCTTTCGGACGAGGAAGTGGCGAAGAGGCCCAACTCGGAGTGCAACTCCATGGCGTGGCTGCTGTGGCACATAGCCCGGGTGGAGGACAGCCTGGTATCGGCGATGGACGGGTCGGGGGAGCTGTGGGCCGATGGTTGGGCGGAGAAGTGCGGCATCTCGGCGGAAACCGAGGGAATGGGCTTCGGGCACAAGGCGGAGGACCTGGAGTC
>JAAXHX010000551.1 GCA_012270635.1 Dehalococcoidia bacterium
GTGCTTGACAGGAGTAGTAGGCCACAGGATATGGACCTGCCAGGGTTCCGCCTGCACCCGCTGAGGGGTGACCTCACCGGCCATTATGCCGTCTCCGTGTCGGGGAATTGGCGCGTGACCTTCAGGTTCGAGGACGGGTACGCCATCGATGTCGATTACACGGACTACCATTGAGGAGGCGCGACCGATGGGTATGCACAACCCTCCCCATCCGGGTGAGATTGTAAAGTACGAGTGCCTCGAACCGCTGGGGCTGACCGTTACGCGGGCGGCGCAGGGACTGGGGGTAACTCGTCAGGCCCTGTCGGACTTGGTGAACGGGAAGGCTGGCGTATCGGTCGAGATGTCCTTTCGCCTGTCCCGGGCGTTCGGCTCCTCGCCGGAAACATGGCTCGGGATGCAGACAGCCTATGACCTCTGGCAGGCCCGTAAACGCGCCAAGCGCATCGAAGTCGAGAACTTTCGCCTCGCGGTAGGCCTGAGTGGACGGTAGATGGCGCTATCTTCGAGATGTGGCTTGGCCCGCCCATGAAGGAACCTATGCCCTAGCGAGCAGCATGGAACGATAGGGCGGCACGACGTGAGGAGTGTAAGGGCCACGACCACCTCGTAGGCGTCGTTCACCGCTCCCTCGATCGCCCGGCCCTCCGCAGGGACCGTGCTCCAAAGCTACGCAGCGCCCGGTAGCCCACCCGCTCGCACAAGACGTTGACGGCGCCGGGGCGCAACTCCGCAGACGGTCCACAGCAGCAATCTCGCCGTTAGCGACTGTCCAGCTTCCGCTGTCAACGTCTATGGCGACGACCTCCCCGTGGTGGTCGGCTTCGACCTGTGGACGGATGTCCCTCTCGTGCAACTCCTTGCCGAGGCGGGCCGTCTCCTCGCGTGGTCGGCGGTGTAGAATGCCAACCGTAACAGTATGCCTTCGAGCGTGCGCGGAACAGAGGTGACCATGCCAGCCCAACGTACCGCCGAGGAGACGGGACGCCTCGGCGACGCGATATACGAAAAAGACATCCGGCCAAAGGTGGAGACAGCCCACTTCGGAGAAGTCATCGCCATTGACGTGGACAGCGGCGACTATGCCATTGCCGACACCGCTCGCTCCGCAGCCAGGGGTCTGCGAGAGCGGCGCCCTGAGGCTTCCGTCTGGTTGATGCGGGTCGGATACCCGACGCTGCGGCGCTTCGGGGGCGGGTCTTCGCGGAGGACGGAGTGATAGAGGGGGTGGTGAACGCCGCCTACGAAGCGGTCATCACTCTTCCCTTGCACGGCCCAGCGGGGCAGACACGGGAAATCGAAGCCGTGATAGACACCGGATACAACGGCTTTCTCACCCTACCGGCGGCGATGGTCGCGGAGTTGGAGGCGCCATTCCTCGGTCCAAGCCGGGCGACCCTCGCCAATGGGGCCGTAGAGACCTTCAACGTCCACGACGTGACGGTCATCTGGGACGGCCAGCTGCGAGACATCGAGGCCGATGCAACGGGCGGCGTCTCCCTGGTGGGGATGCTGCTCCTGGACGGGTATGACCTGAGCGTCCAGGTCCGGGACGGCGGGCGCGTCGCTATCCA
>JAAXHX010000552.1:0-159 GCA_012270635.1 Dehalococcoidia bacterium
TACCCGGAGGTCGGTGGCGAGGAGGAGGGTCATGCCCCCGGCGAGGCAGTAGCCGTTGACGGCGGCGATTACGGGCTTCCAGACTTCCAGGCCGCGGTTGAGGATTTGCTCCTCCTGGGTCTGCCAGAAATGCCACTTCTCCCGCTCCCGGGGGATGGT
>JAAXHX010000552.1:337-4258 GCA_012270635.1 Dehalococcoidia bacterium
GCCTGGTAGGTCTCGGGGTCCATGGCGTTCATGACCTCGGGGCGGTTGAGGGTAATATAGGCGATTTTGCCTCTCTTTTCGTAGATCAGGGCCATGTCGAGGCTCCTTGAGGGGGGTGGTCTAGGGGCGGGGGCGGAACTTGGGGAGGGTCACCTCTTCGGTGACGTCCTCGAAAACGACCTCCACCTGCATGCCGGGGCGGATGTCGTCGTTGTCGATTTCCATGAGGGTAGTGAGCAGCCGAGGGCCTTCTTCCAGTTCGACGATAGCTACGTTATAGGGGAGGTCGTCCTCGAAGGCTTTACTGTAGCACTGGTGGACGACGATCCAGGAGTAGACGCTCCCGCGCCCCGAGGCCTCGACCCAATCGTGGTCCGAAGCCCAGCACTCGGGGCAGAGGGGGTTGGCGTCCCGCAGGTGGCCGCACCGGGAACAGCGTTGAAGAAGGAGCTTGTGCTCCCTGCAGCCGTCCCAAAAGGGTTGGTTGTCCTCGGTGATTTCCGGCAGGGGCTTGGAGTAGTCGGTGATCATGACTATCTCCGCAGGACGGCGGTGGCGTGGGTGTGCATGATGCCGCCCTGCCCGCTGACCAGGGCGGTCTCGGCGCCCTTGACCTGGCGGTCGCCGCCCTCGCCGCGCAACTGTCGGACGCCCTCGACCAGGAGCTGCATGCCGGCCATGCCGCTTTCGGACAGGAGGCCGCCGCCGGTGTTCATGGGGAGGGAGCCATCGGGGCCCGTGCGCCCGTCGGCGACGAAGTCTCCACCCTCGCCCTTGGCACAGAAGCCGTAGTCCTCCAGGGTGATGATGGGAACGATGGTGAAGCAGTCGTAAATCTCGCAGACGTCGATGTCACCGGGCCCGATGCCCGCCATGCGGAAGGCCTTTTCGCCGGAAATCTTGGCGCCGCTGGTGGTGAGGGTCGGGCGGTGGGGGAGGTCCCAGGCGACGTGGTGCTGGCCGATGCCCATGACGTAGACGGGGGGCTTCCTCAGGTGCCGGGCCCGGTCTGCGGAAGTGACGACGACGGCGGCGCCGCCGTCGGATACCAGGCAGCAGTCGAAGAGGTGGAGGGGCCAGGCTACGTAGCGGGAGGCCTGGTGGTCCTCGAGGGTCATGGGGTCGCGCTTATGGGCGTTGGGGTTCTTGGAAGCCCAGGCCCGGGTGGCGACGGCCACTGCGCCGAGCTGCTCGCTGGTGGTGCCGAACTCGGTCATGTGGCGCTGGGCGATCATGGCGTAGCCGCCGGGCGCACCGATGAGGCCGTAGGCGGCGTCGGTCCCGACGGGCCTACCGTAGGCGCCCGGTTTGCCGGAGAGAGGGTTGTCGCCGTAGCAGCAGACGGCGGTGGTGATGAGGCCCGCGTCAATGGCCATCATGGCGTACTGCACGAGGCCCAGGTTGGTGGCGCCGGCCTGGTCTATGGTGGCGGCGATGACCGGCTGGATGCCCAGGGCCTGGGATACCTTGTGGGCCCACAGGCCCTTGAAACCGGTCGGGGGGTACTTGCAGAGAACGGCGTCGACGTCGTCCTTTTCGAGGCCCGCGTCCTCTATGGCGAGCCTGGCGGCCTCGACGGTGAACCGGAGGGGGGATACCCCCGGGACCCGGCCGAACTTGGTGGTCGCCGCCCCGACGATGCAGTACTTGTCCTTGAGTGACATTCGCTTAGCCTCCGTTCCGGAGAGGTTTATGGCGTCGGTGGGCCTATTGTGCCATTAAGGAGGCCGGTTGGCTATTTCCGCACGACGGGCGCGAGGGGAGCGACGCCCTCGGCGTGGAGGCCTCCAGCCGTACCGGGCGGGAGGCCCAGAAGGTCGCCTATGACCCAATCGCTGTGCTCGGCGAAGAGGGGAGCGCGCCGACCCAGGGAAACGAGGGGCGCCGAGGTCTTGAAGGATACGCCGGGGTGCTTGAAATCGCCGGCCTCCGGGTGGCGGGTGCTGTCTATGAAACCCCGGGCCCGGTATTGGGGGTCGGCGAGGGCCTCGGGGGCCTTGAGGACGGCGGCGGCCCTGACGCCGTGGGCCTGGAGCCGGTGCATGGCCTCCTGGGGGGTGTGTTGGACGGTCCACTCTTCGATGAGGGAGTCGAGGTCGTCCTGGTTTTGGAGTCGAGACGGCATATCGGAAAAGCGCTCGTCGGTTTTCCAGTGAGGATTGCCGGTGGCATCGGCGAGGTGGGAAAACTCGGTGTCGGAGGCGACGGCGATGACCACCCAGGCGTCGTCACCCTTGCACCGGTAGACGTTGTGGGGGGCCACGGAGGGGTGGTGGTTCCCGATGCGCGTCGGGGGCCGACCGATGAGTTGATATTCGAGGAAGTATTCGCCTATGACGGCCATGGTCACGTCCCGAAGTACTACCTCGAGGCGCTTGCCCCGGCCTGTGCGTTGCCTCTTCCACATCGCGGCCATGATGGCGGTGGCGACATGGAAGGCCGACGTCTGGTCGCTGTAGAAGTTGCCGGGCTTGCCGGGCGGGCCGTCCCGGTAGCCGGTGACGTGGCACATGCCGCCGAGCCCCTCGGTGCCGGGGCCGAAAGATATGTGGTCGCTCCACGGACCGGGGCGCCCGAGGGCGGGCATGGAGACCATGACGAGGTCGGGGCGGAGGGTCCGGAGGTGGTCGTAGGTGAGGCCGAGGTTGGGCATGACCCGGGGGCTGTAGTTTTCGATCACCACGTCGCTGATGGAGACGAGGTCTTCGAACAGAGCCTTGCCGCGGGGGTCGGCGAGATCAAGGGAGAGGCTGAGCTTGGCGCGGTTGACCTCGTTGAAGCCGGCGTTCTTGTTGTAGGGGCGCTCCTGGGACTTGTCGGTGGTGAAGATAGCCATGTTGCCGACGCTCCGGCCCCAGGGAAGCTCTATCTTGATTACCTCCGCGCCGAGATGGGCCAGCATTCGGGTGGCGACGGGCCCGGCGATGACGTTGGTCAAGTCCAGGACCCGGACTCCGGTGAGAGGCTGGACGCGCTTGGACCCGAGGGTCACGGCTATATGACTCCCTGCCCCCGGAGCCGGGAAACCTCGGCGTCAGAGAGGGCTAGGATGTCGCGCAGGACCTCGTCAGTGTGCTCGCCGAGAAGCGGCGCCCGAGCCGGCGATTCGCTCCCGGCCCACGGGGCCAAGGGGCTGCCCGGATACTTGAGGGTCCCGGCGACGGGGTGATCCGTCTCGCGGAAGAAGGTGCGGGCCTGGTTCTGGGGGTCGGACATCACTTCCGGGATGGTCTGGACCTTGGTGAAGGGTATGCGCAGTTCCTGGGCCCGCTCGTAGACCTCTTCCCTGGTCAGGTCCTTCATCCAGTCAACTACCAGTCCGTCAATCTCGTCCGCGTGGCCCGACATGGCGGTCATCAGGTCGTTCTCGGCGAGGCGGTCGTTGCCCGTGAGTATGGCGAGGCCCTCGGGGATGGAGGGGGAGTAGTGGACGTGGACCCAGCCGTCCTTGCAAGGGAGGAGAGTGGAGGGGTAGGGCGCGTGATGGCTGGTGTGGATGAGCCTGGCGCCCCTGCGACGGGGGAGGACGCCCTCGCGCTCCAGCATCGAATAGTAGGAGACCCCTTCAAAGGTGGAGGCTATGGCCTCGACGGTGGAGACGTCTATGTGCTGGCCTTCGCCGGTGAGGTCCCGATAGTTGAGGGCGGCAAGGACCGCCATCGCGGCGGAGATGCCTCCGTGGTACTCGGACTGGTATCCCGCTGCCTTGAGGGGTTCGCGGTCGGGATCGCCGGTGATGTACATGTAGCCGCTGAAGGCATAGGCCACGATCTCCGAGCCCTCGTACTGGCTGTAAGGCCCCTCCTGTCCGAAGTAGGAGATCGAGGCCATTATGAGGGCCGGGTTGGTCTTCGAAAGGCTGTCGTATTCCAGCCCCAGCCCCGAGAGGTAGCCGGGCTTGAAGGACTCTACGAGGATGTC
>JAAXHX010000553.1 GCA_012270635.1 Dehalococcoidia bacterium
TTGACGCCCTCAAGGACCGCCTCACCAAGATAGCCGCCGAGAGGCTCGGGGACCTGGACCTTCAACCCTCCATCAAGATCGACGTGGCCATGCCCCTCACGCAGATCGAGGCCCGGCTCCTGAAGTTCATCCGGCTGCTGGAGCCCGTGGGCCAGGGAAACCCTCGGCCCGTGTTCCTCTCCAAGAGGCTCACTCCCCTGGGCGTACGCACCATGGGGTCCGACGAAGCGCACCTGAGGATGTCGTTGCGGGGAGGGACTTCGGTCTGGAACGCCGTGGCCTTCAGGATGGGACATCGCATCGGCGAGTTGACCGGCCCCATCGACGCGGTCTATCACATCAAGATCGACCGTTGGCAAGACAGGGAGCGGCTGGAACTGGAGCTGATCGACTTCGCGCCCAGCTCCTAGCCCGCCGTCTCTCTGGGCCCGAATGAGAGGCAGGCCCTTTACGTGGCGGGGGCGGGCCGGACGCCGGGGGCCCGGCGGTCGAGCACCGAGCCGCCCATGTATCCCAGCCAGATCGGGACCAGGGGCAGTATGCACGGGGACAGGAAGGACAGTATGCCGCCGGCAAAGGCTATGACGATCGATGCGCCGCCCATCCCAGTCACTTCGCTGCTTCCCGTAACCTCGGGGATGAAGGTGAAGTAGGAGTTCAGCTGCTGCAGGGACCCGGTCACTATCAGCGCCCCTATAAGCACCAGGAGCAGACCGCTAATCAACTCAATGAACTCCAGGTACGGGTTGACCTTCTTCAGCCAGCGTCTCGCAACGCCGATGAAAGCCCCCACCAGCAGGAAGGGCAGCCCCAACCCGAGGGAGTAGGCGAACATCAGGACCGCGCCCTGGCCTATCGATCCCTCCAGAGTAAGCGAGAGGATTCCGGCCAAGATGGGCCCGACACACGGCGTCCAGCCTATAGCAAACGCCGCCCCGACCACCGTCGACCTCAGCAGGTTCGGCTTATCGCCGGCGCCGATGCCGATGCCCCTCTGCCGGTAGAGGATATTGGTCAAGGGCCCGAACCTGACGACGCCGCTCAGGTGAAATCCCAGGATGATCAGCACCGTCCCCGCCCCGATCTCCAGCCAGTCCCTCCAACTCCCCGTCCCGAGGGAGCCCAGCAGCGCGCCCAAACCCGTGAACACCAGGGAGAACCCTGCGACAAACGCTATCGCATGAACGAACGGGGCCGGTGAGAATCCCAGCCTGGCCAGGACGCGCGGTCCGGTCTGCGGGGCTCCCGTTTCGGGGCTCACCATGGCGTTCTCGGCTCCTCTCTCATCCCGAGCCTCTGATATCCAACGCGTCGGTAAAGCGCCGACCGCGCAACGTCCCTTCGCCCTTGATAACGAACGAAGTCAATGAAAGTTGGCTGCACCTCATGCGCTCCTCAGGGGCGGGTTCGGGGCACGGGGGCCTTCCGCCCGATGCCGCATCAGCATGAACGCCCCAAAGGCGACAACGGCGGCAAGGGTCAGCAGGGCTATCACGTGGGCCTGCTGCAGGGCGCCTATCCTACCCGGGTCGTCCCGGGTGAACTGGACGAGGAACCGTATGACGGAGTACCCGCCCAGGTAGATGAGCATCACCATGCCGTCGGGCTTGACCCTGCCGATGAGTCGCATGATGACGAAGAACAGCAGCACGTCGGCTACCATCTCGTAGCCCACCGAGGGGTGATACGCGATCTCCGACCCGGTTTCGGAAACGGGTACCGCCGGTCTGCCCGTACTCAGGCCGGGCCAGTCAGGATGGGTG
>JAAXHX010000554.1 GCA_012270635.1 Dehalococcoidia bacterium
TCTCGGGGGTCTGGCGTCATGTAGAGGGCCGTGGCCAAGTGCCACATATCCGCGCCCCTGACATATCCCGCTTCCACCACCATCGAGATTTCCAGAGTCAAGGTCCGGTCCGGGAAGATCCAGTTGATGTTGGCAAGGCTGTCGAAATCGAAAGGCTCTCCAACCCTGGAGTACATGGCTCGCACCTCAGCTTCCAAGAGATTCGACGACCAAACATCAGAAAACTCTTCCAACTGACGTGCCACCTTGATCTTTCCAGGTTCTGCAAATGCGATGGCTACGATTGCAGAAGAGTCGATGTAGGCGGTGGGCATCAGTCGCGTTCGGCCAGAAATCTCGCCAAGGCCCCAGGTACGGGCTTACCAATCTTGAAGGGTTTCCTGGGCTCTTTGGCTCGGACCAGCACGCCCCGCATCTCCAAATCGCGCATTCTTTCTTCCAAGGTCTGCGCCGGTTTCTCCAGGGGCCGGATTTCGGCAACTGGCTCTCCGCGATACGATACCGTAACGGTCTTTCCTTCTCGCACTTGACGCAAGACCTCGGAGAACCGAGCTTTGGCTTCGTAGGTTGTATATGTGATTCCCATGAGGATTAGTTTAACGAGTCTGACTAGTCTGGTCAACTAAGATATAGGGCCTTTCCCTAAGGACACCACCCCGCTCCCCTTCAACTCCTTAATCCTCTCTTCCGAATACCCAAGGCTCCTCAGCACCTCTTCCGTATGCTCTCCTAGCAGCGGTGCCCTCTCCCCCACCCTACCCGGCATTCGGCCCAGCCGCACCGGCGCATCGATCATCACCGCTCGCCCGACCCCGGGATACTCGGCCTCGGCCATGAATCCATTGGCCTTGACCTGCGGGCTATTGAAGACTTCGCTCCGGTTGAGGACCGGGGCGCAGGGGACGTCGTGCTCCTCCAGCGTTTTTAGCCATTGGCCCATGGGGCGGGTCGAGAACACCCCGGCGAGGACTTGATAGAGGACATCGCCGTGCCGTATACGGCCCAGGGGCGTCGAGAACCGGAGGTCATCCAGGACGTGGGTTATGTCCAGGGCTTCGCACAGGCCCTGGAACTCCTTGTCGCTTATGACCACTATATTGACCCATTCGTCGTCGGAGCAGCGGTACGGCAGGTACAAGGGCTGGTTTGCATAGTCCTCTCCCGACTCCCCACCCGACGCCACCTCCGAGTCGGCCCGGACCAGGTCCACCACCTGCATGGCCATTGACATCTGCAGCAGCGAAGTGCTCACTTCCTGCCCTTCACCCGTCTTCTCCCGATGCATCAGCGCCAACGTGATTCCATAGCACATGGCCCACGGCGCCGACATGTCCGCCGCCCACACGCCGGCGTTCCTAGGCGTCCCCTCGGGCCCCGACCGTCGCATCATCCCCGAAAGAGCCTGGAATATCCGGTCGTAGCCCCGCTTATCCGCATAAGGGCCCCGCTCCCCATACGCCCCGACCCCGGCGTATACCAGCCCCCTGTTCATCTCCCGCAGGCTCTCGTAGTCGTAGCCCAGGCGTCGGGCGACGGAGGGGCGGAAGTTGGTGATCAGAACGTCCGAGCGTTCGACCAATGCGTAGACTATCTCTTTGCCCTCGGGCTTGGAGATGTCGACGGCGATGCCCCTCTTCCCCCGACCCGCCACTAACCAGGACCGGCTCTCGCCGTTGGGCAAGGGTGGGCTGCTGAAGGTGCGTCGGGCCTGGTCACCCCACGGGGGCTCGACCTTGATGACATCTGCGCCCTGGTCGGCCAGGTACGCCCCGATGAGTGGCGCAGCCCACATGGAAGCTATATCAAGGACCCTGATTCCTTCCAGGACGCCGGGCATGGGTCTGCTCCTACAGCTAGCCCCTCCGTGAACCTGTTTTGGGCAAATAAATGGCCTCGGACAGCCATCCCAATCGAGAGAGTCCACGCAATGGAGGATCGCTTACTCCGTATTGTTGTACACGTAGAACGGGCTCCCTTGGCCCGTGTCCCAGGACTCGTAGAAGCG
>JAAXHX010000555.1 GCA_012270635.1 Dehalococcoidia bacterium
CCGAGCTTTCGGAGCAGACCCGGGCCATCGAACAGGCAGGCTTCAACGGCATCTGGCTAGGGGAACATCACTTCGGCGGCGAGGGTATGGACTGCATTCCCAACCCCCTTATGATCCTCTCTCATCTCGCCGCCCAGACCACCGCCATCAGGCTGGGCCTCGCCGCGGTAATCGTCCCCCAGTGGCACCCCCTGCGAATAGCCGAAGACGTGGCCATGCTCGACCAGCTCAGCGGCGGCCGCGTCGAGTGCGGGGTCGGGCGGGGCATCTTCCCCCGAGAGCTCACCAACCTCAACATCGACGCCGACCGCCGCAACGACCGGAAGAACTGGCGTCTCTTCACCGAGACCGTAGAGATCATGAAAAAGGCCTGGACGGAGGACCCCTTCACCTGGGAGGGCGAGTTCTACAATTTCCCCCATCCCGGCGTCCAGGACAGCCACGCCTGGCACCCCCGGGACCCTCGGTACCGGTCTGAGGCCGGCGAGTACATTGGCATGTCCCTCCAGCCCAAGCCCCTCCAGACCCCCCACCCACCCCTCTGGAATGTGGTCGACAAGACGCCGGGCTTCGTCGTTGCCGCCGAGCTCGGGCTCAAACCCATGACCTGGCTCCGCGCCCGCAACGGGCTGCGGGAAGCCTTCTCCACCTACCAGGAGGCCGCTGCCCGAGTCAACGGACGACCCATGGCCCTCGGCGAAGACTGCGCCCTGCTCCGAACCACCTTCGTCGCCGAGACCATGGAGGAAGCCCGCAGAATCGCCGAGGAACCCCTAAACCACCTCTGCAAGTACGTCGGCGGCGTCCGCGCCCGCTCCATCTACCTGGACCCGGGCGAGGAGTTGACCGATGAGGACAATGCCAAATCCTGGTTCGACTTCCTCATGGACAAGGAGCACATCCTCATCGGAGACCCGGAGTTCGTCGCCGAGAAGATCCGGGCTATCGGTCGGGAGTACAAGCTGGAGAGCTTGTTGACCCTCATGGCCATGCCGGGCCTGGCCCACGCCGACGTGATGCGCTCCATAGAGCTCTTCGCCGAAAGGGTCATGCCCCTCGTCGAAGCATCCCAACCCGCCGTCGGCTAGGGCACTGCCCCTAGCCCAGCATCTCCAGCGTCTCCTCGTGGCTCATGGACACGCACGTGAAGATCGGGGTGTCCTGCAGGGTATATGAACTGGCCTCCGTCCCGCGCAGATCCATCACCAGGTCCAGGAAGTCCGACGGGCTGTCCGTCTCGAACGAGACCATGAACTCCTGGTCATCCAGCCCGAAGGAGTAGCTGGTGTTGATCTTCACCGAGGGATATTTGTGACCCGTGCTTATGTGGGAGTCCATCATGCGCTGCCTGGTCGCCTTGTCCAGCGCATACCATGCCCGGGTCTTCACGAACGGGTAGACAAACAGGTACTTGCCCCCCGTCGGGGTGATCTTCAGCCTGCTCCCCTCCTGTCCCGGGTGCCGGTGTTTCTCCGTGTATACCGACTTCCGGGTCATCGCCAGGTAGGAATAGGGGATGTCTAGGCGCCGACCCAGGCCCGTGGAAAGCAACGCCGCCGTCAGCCGCTGTATCGGCTCTAGCTGATCGCAAGCGTTCCAGACCAGCAGGTCCGCGTCCCCCCTCGTCCCGACGGTGCTATAGCTCCTGACCATCATCCTGCCCGAAAACTCATCCAGGACGGCCAGGAACTGCCCCCGACCCTGGGCCTTTTCACCGTCTGAAAGCCCTCGCCAGGACTTATCGGCCTTGAAGAACGTGTACTTGACGTATGACCTGCCGTTCGAATTGCTCACAATTTCTCCCATTTATCAGACCTTAGCGCCCACCCCAGTCATCTCCCGAAACCCATCCCTCCTCCGTCATCCCGCCTCCCCCTCCGTCATTCCGGCCCCCGAGCCGGAATCCATTCCCTTATCCCTTGTACCGTAGCCATCCAAACACCTCTTCATTGCCCCCATGCCGATAACCCCTCGGATTCTACACATTCCAGAGGCCCACCACAAAGCCATCCGGCATCGCGGTTAGCCCCCGCCGAACCCCTCCCCAATCACCTGTTCCAGCAGCGTCCCGTCCTCCTTCCCCTCCACCGTCGACACCGCCTTCTCCAGAGTCTCCCGGTATGCTTCGAGGAAGTCTCCATCGACGTTCCCCACCAAGACCTCCTCCCGGTACTTCTGGATTGCCCCTTTCAGCATCCGGCCGAGCCCCGAAGGCCCGTTTATCCTGAGCAACCCCAAAAGGAACTCCCCGTCCCGTTGTAGGGATATCCTCTGCTCCGGGTACTCCCGAGACCGCTCCAAATCGTAGGCGAAGTAGGCCAGGGATTCGTAGACTGTCTCGTCCTCCCCCCGAGCCCACAGCCCCGTCACTATCCTGGCAGCGAAGTCAGGGTCGTAATAGGCAATCCTATACACCAGCCGAGCCGGGGGTACGCGCACGGGCCCCGACTCCAATACCAGGTCCAGCGTCCCATCCAAATCCGAGCCCAGGATTGCTAAGGCCTCCCCCGGCTTGTATTCGATGAACTCCAACACTCGTGGCCTGACTTCCTTGATAATCGCCAGCGTCCCCTCCGGGTCCTGCTTACCCCTGGCCGCGAGCCGGTCATAAGCCTCCTCATTGGTCCTCTCATCGAGGACAAAGTTCCCGGAGCTGTTATCGAACAGGGTCTTCAGCCCTGCCGTGAAGTCCTCTTTCCCGGCGTTTTTACTGATCCCCAAGGCATCCACGAGTTGAGCGGGCTCCACTCTTTGCCGGGCTTGGGCCGGACTCAGCCTGAGCAGATCGGTCGCGGCCTCATCGGTTATCCTCGCCATGATCGCTTCGGCAGTCTGCCTGTCCGTGCCGAATAGGAGTTCGAGGACTGTGTCCGCGTCCTGCTGGAGCTTTGTGGAATCACTTTGGCCCGGCGACGCCAGGCGCTGTTCCAGCGCCCGAGCCCCCGTCGCCGGGTCCTCCCTCCCCACCTCGATGATCGACTCCACGGCCCCGATGAAACGACGCAGATCTTCCACGAAGGCGCCGGCGCCCTTCGGCAGGTCTTGGATGGGAGTTCCTTCCCGGGGGCCCAGTACCGCCAGCAGAAGACGGTTATCTAGGATTGGCAGGAAATTGTAGAGGAACGGCTCCTCTTGGAGACGCTCATCCAAGTAATCTACCGCCTCGTCATGCCCCAACCCCGTCGCCGACTCCAGTGCCCGAAACGACGAGACTATCAGACCGTCCGTATCCGGTGTCTCGTAGTCTTCCACCACGTCGGGATATCGCTTGTGCAGGGCGAACATCTCCCGCAGGTAGCTTCTCCAGTACGGAAACCCCCGGTCGACGTTCACCGCATCCTTTAGGCTGTCGTCATCGTTGAGCACGGTGTCAAACTGCTCCACGAAATCGATCAGCCTTCGTCTCTCCTCCCCGACCAATATCCCCTTTGTCTCTTCATCCAGATCCGTACCGCCATCCTTATCCACCGCCGGATACGCATCCTTCGGTATGTGGGCAGGGGGAAGATAGGTGTCTACGAGACGTTTGTCCTCGGGGCTCAGCCTTGAGTACCACTCCAGCAGGTCGGCCCATGTTTCGTGCTCGCCGTCGGACAGATACCGGTCGAAATACTTTCGGAGAATGGGCGGGACGAGACCCAGGTCTCCCGCCGTCAACCTGGGAATGTCGGCTTCACCCGTATGGGTCAGGTCCGGGAACCGGCCCTTGTCGAGGTTTGGGAAGTTCCTGAACCGTTCTCTCAGGGGTTCGTACCGGTCGGGGGGCTGCAACATGAAATGGCGCAAGTCGGCGTGGTATTGAGTCATGGCCGTGGATGTCGTCTCCCCACCCCTCACTTCCCAGGACAGTTCCGGGCGTCCCGTTACCGGAAAAGCACCCCAGTAGGCGTGCCCCAACTCATGCGCCACGACCCCCGGCCTCGCCTGCCCCAGACCTGTGAACCCCCGATACCCCGTGCTCCCGAACCACGCCGGCCGTCCTTCCATCCGGCGTACGTCCAAGGAGGAGATCATGTCCTGGCCTTCAGCCGTGATGCCGAACAACGCGGCATAGGCGTTCAGCCGGGCCTGCACCCAGTCCCCCTCATCCTCCACCTCTTCCGTTTCCAGCCCGCAAGCCGAAGCCGAGGCCAGCGCCACAAACGCCAATATGGTGAAGAGCCCCTTGGCCCCGGGCCCGACCCCTGGACGGCGCCCGCGGCCCCCGGTCAACCCATCTTCGCCCTTACGTCCCGGGCCTCGGGGTTCGGCGTATTGGGCAGGGGCTCCCCATTCAGGCCCGCCAATAGGTTGTCGACGGCCATGAGCGACATCTTAGTGCGCGTCACCACGCTGCCGCTGGCGATGTGCGGGGCGACAATGACGTTCTCCAGAGTCAGCAGGGGGTCGTCCATCGAGATTGGCTCCACCTCAGTTACGTCCAGACCCGCCGCCGCTATCGTCCCGTCTTTCAGGGCCTGGTACAGGGCCGCCTGGTCTACCACCGGGCCCCTGGAAGTGTTCACCAACACCGACGTCGACTTCATCGCCGAGAGAGTTTCGGAGTTGATGAGGTGCCGGGTCTCGGGGGTCAGGTTGACGTGCACGCTCACGAAATCCGCCTGGGCCAGAAGGTCCTTCAGCTGGGCGCAATACGTTGCGTCGTATGCCTTCTCCATGGCCTCGTTCCGAAATATGTCGTAGTAGGCGATGTTCATCCCGAAACCCTTGGCCCGCTTGGCCATCTCCACCCCAATGCGCCCAAACCCGATTATCCCCAGCGTCGAGCCGTGAATGTCCTGTCCCAGCAGCACCATCGGGCCCCAGGTCTTCCAGTTGCCGGCCCTCGTGTACCGGTCCCCTTCCACCACCCTTCGGCCCGCCGCCATCAGCAGGGCAAAGGCGAAGTCCGCCGTCGTCTCGGTCAGGACTCCCGGGGTGTTGCCCACCGGGATTCCCCGCTTGGTCGCCTCTGCTACGTCTATGTTGTCGAAGCCCACGGCCATGTTGCTCACCACCCGAAGGTTCGGCGCCGCATCGAAAAGCTCGGCGTCTATCTTCTCGGTCAGCAGGCAGTACAGCCCGTCGATGTCCCGGACCTCCTGCAGAAGCACGTTCCGGGGCGGCGGCATCTCCGAGTCCCAGTACTTCATGTCCGTCGCTTCTCTCAACCTGTCGACGGCTTCATCGAATATCTGTCTGGTTACGTAAATCTTGGGTTTGGCCATCGGTGACCTCCGGCAAATGTATTGCGCTATTCTACCTTTCGCTCTTCGCCTTTGCTACTCCGACGCCTTGAACCGACGCCCAACATCCCCGATAATGACCCCCAACACGCCGCCTTATTGTCTACCTTGGGAGGAGGGACGCCATGAGGGCCACCGACGCCGCCATCGACTTTATCCACCGGACTAGACTCGAGGATATCCCGCCCGACGTGCAACACCTCGGCAAACGGGCGATACTGGACACCGTGGGCGTATCCATCGCTGCCGCCAGAGATGAGGCCGTAGCCGTCCTATCCGAGACCCTCGCCGGTCGGCAGGGGGCTCCCACCGCCACCGTCATAGGCCGCGACCGCCGCACCGACGCCCTCTCTGCCGCCCTGATCAACGGTGTCCTGGCCCACGCCCTCGACTTTGACGACGTCAACGATTCCTGCATGGGCCACCCCAGCGCACCCCTGGCCCCCGCTGTCCTGGCCCTGGGAGAGGAGTTGGGAGCCTCCGGGGCCCGAGTCCTGGAGGCTTTCCTCATCGGCTTCGAGTTGGAGTGCAAGCTTGGGCTCGCCATCGGCAACGCCCACTACGCCAAGGGCTGGCACGCCACCGCCACTACCGGCACGGTGGCCGCCGCGGCGGCGTGCGCCAAGCTCCTGGGCCTGGACCGGGAGCGCATAGGCATGGCCCTCGGCATCGCTGCGTCCTCCTCCGCAGGCATGAGGATAAACTTTGGCACCATGACCAAGCCCTTTCATGTCGGTCAGGCCGCCCGAGGCGGCCTCATGGCCGCCCTCCTGGCATCCAACGGGTTCACCGCCTCCGCCGACATCCTGGACCACCCCATTGACTACACCCGAGTCTTCGCCGATAAGGATGAAGCCGACTCATCCCGCATCGTCGGTACGTTGGGCAACCCGTGGGACATCGTTTCCCCTGGACTCGTGGTCAAGAAATACCCCTGCTGCAACAGCACCCACCGCACCATAGACGCCACCTTGTCCCTCGTCTCCCGACACAGTCCCTCCCCCGCCGAAATCGAAAGCGTCGTCATCACCATGCCTCCCGGCGAGGACATACCCCTTATCTACAGCCGGGCTTCCACCGGGCTCGAGGGCAAGTTCTCCATGCAGTACTGCGTCGCCTCCGCCATCCTCGACGGCCGGGTGGACCTCCAGACCTTTGAACAGGCCCAGGTCGACAGGTCCGAGGTCCAGCGCCTCTCCGCCCTCGTCAAGCTGGAGTACGACGAGGCCCAGGACCCCGTGGTAGTCAACGCCGGCGGCTACGTCGACATCGCCATAAACACCGCCAATGGGAACTCGGCGACCCAACGCATCGAGCAGGCCCGCGGCACCCCCGAGCACCCCCTCACCGACGACGAGCTAAACGAAAAGTTCTTCTCCTGCGCCCGCATAGTCCTGGATGATGCCCAGGTGGAGCGGGCCATCTCCCAGGTCTACGCCCTCCAGGACCTCCCCGACGTCAGGGCCCTTATGTCCACCATAGCAACCCCCGCCATGGCCCCGGCCCGGGGCTAGGGGGGGCCAGCTCACCTAGGGGTCGGGGCCTGCATGCCGCGGAGGTCGTGCGGCATGTCTGAGGGGTCATCAACCGCCATTTTCAGGCCCCCGGGCCATTGTCCACTCTGTCTCGACACTTGCCGCCCAATGAGCGTTCCATAGGGTTGACTAGGGCCCGGGCGCGTGGTAAATTAGCCAACGCTCGTTCGCACTTTAACAACTGAATAGTGGAAGGAAGCCTAGCTAGGTAAGTCAAAGAAAACTACATGGCGAGTTTGATCCTGGCTCAGGGCGAACGCTGGCGGCGCGCTTTATGCATGCAAGTCGAACGGATCTCTCCGTGAAGCTCCCGGAGGAAACCCGAGTCCAAACCGGAAGCCCGATTCGTCGGGCGGAAGGGGAGGGCCCGGGCCACCGAAGGGATTGGATCGGATCACAGAGGTTAGTGGCAAACGGCTGAGTAACGCGTAACCAACCTGTCCCCGTGTGGGGGACAACCTCGAGAAATCGTGGCTAATACCGCATAACATGGCTCTTCGAAGGGAGGGTCATCAAAGGCTCCGGTCGCATGGAGAGGGGGTTGCGTTCTATCAGGTAGTTGGTGGGGTAACGGCTCACCAAGCCGACGACGGATAGCTGGTCTGAGAGGATGATCAGCCAGACGGGGACTGAGACACGGCCCCGACTCCTACGGGAGGCAGCAGCAGGGAAT
>JAAXHX010000556.1 GCA_012270635.1 Dehalococcoidia bacterium
TTCGGATGGGTGTCGTGGGGTGTAAGAGTGTATTATGGACCCGCCCCGAAACACGATGCGCAGGAGGCGCCGACGTGGAATACGAGATGATCACGTACGCAAAAGAGGATGGAATCGCGACTATCACATTGAACCGCCCGAAACAGTTGAACGCGCTGAATCACCAAACGTTCGACGAGATGTATGACGCGCTCGCGGACGCGGCCTCGGACCCGGAGGCGCGGGTGCTGGTGCTGAAGGGCGCGGGTCGGGCGTTCAGCGCGGGGGACGATCTGAAGGGCATGGGTAAAAGCTCCTGCAGGATCGGGTCGGATGCGCTTTCCGCCCAGCTGCAAGGGCCGCCGGGGATGATAAAGACCCTGCGTGGCTTCCTGAAGCCGGTGATAGCGCAGCTGCACGGATACGCCCTGGGGGGCGCGTTCGAGGTGGCGCTGGGGGCGGACCTGATAGTAGCCGCGGAGGACGCACGGCTGGGGATCCCGTACGTGCAGCGGGGTTTGGCGTCAGGGACCTACTCCCTGCTGATGGCAGCCGGGTATCGGAAAGCCTGCGAGATTCTCTTTCTGGGGGACTGGATAAGCGGTAAGGAGGCGGAGCGGATAGGGTTGGTCAACAAGGCAGTCCCCGCCGAGGAACTGGACGACGCCGTTGCGGAATGGGCCGGGAGGCTGGCCAAGGGCGCCACCATGTCCATCGCATACATGAAGCAGAGCATGAACGCCTCCCCCGTCTTCGATTGGGAGATAGGGCTAACCCTTCAGACCCTGATCGAGAAGCCGATATCGAACTCGGAGGATGCACGGGAAGGGATCCGGGCGTTCATGGAGAAACGAGAGCCGGAGTTCAAGGGACGGTAGGCCCTTAACTAGCAAAGGGGGAGGGAACGGAAACGGGCCTCGTTAAGCAGGTCTTCGAGTAGGATAGCGAGGCCCTCCTCGGAGGCGGGCCGGGCCACGAGGTCGGCGGACGCGCGGACTTCTACGGGCCCGTTGCCCATGGCCACCCCCAGCCCAGCCCACTGGATCATGTCCACGTCGTTAGGACTGTCCCCGACGGCGACGACCTCCTCCTTTTTCACGCCCAGGGTCCGGGCAAGATGCTCCAGGGCCATGCCCTTGCTCCCATCCGGGTGTCCGATCTCGCAGAGGTGCTCGTAGGTGTGCATAGCGGCAAGGGCGCCGTCGAAGTGGGAGTTGACCATGGCCGGGATATCGCTTATGGGCCCGGCGTCGCCGGTGACTACGATCTTTGTCGGGGGGGTCTGCACGCTGCGCACGAGGTCGGTCACGGGATCGGCCTCGATCTCAAGGACTCTTTCGTACTGACGTACGGTGTCGGTCATCTCTCGAACGTAGAAGTGGTCCCGTATGAAGACGTAGGGGTTCAGGCCCCGACCTTCGAGGAGACGAATGAGGTGGTGAGCGAGGGGCAGGGGCACGGGGGTCTCGCGGACGATCTCGTGGGTGACGGGGTTGGAGGTCAGGGCGCCCTGGTAGCAGATTATGGGCAGGCTGAGCCCCAACGCCCGGCTGAAGGGAAGGGAGGAGTTGTACATGCGCCCCGTGGCCAGGGTCACGCCGGCCCCGGTCTTCAAAACGGCGGCGACGGCCCGCTTGGTGCGCTCCGTGAGGGGGGTATCGGTCAGCCGATCGTGGATGGTGCCGTCTATGTCGAGGGCCAGGAGCCTGTACGTCATTGCGGTGGGGTGTCGGTGGGCAGGGATGAGAGGAACCTGGCCAGCTCGTCGATGGGGAAGTCGGGCATCTCCCTCTCCCCCAACGCGGTGTGCACCACGAACCCCTCCTCCGGCGGCGTCACCTCTCCGATCCGACTGACGGGGACGCCAGCGCCCTCCAGGCCGGCGGTCACGGCGGGAACGTGTTCGGGAGACAGGGTGATCACCAGGGCCCCGGAGGCGAGCAGGCCGAGGGGGTCGAGGCAGAGGCTCTGGCAGAAGGCGCGGGTCTCGGGGAGGATGGGCACGGCATCGAGGTCGAGCCGAACGCCCGCGCCCGCCGCCCAGCCGATCTCCCGAAGGCCGGTGACGAGCCCACCTTCCGTCGGGTCGTGCATGGAGTGGACTGGGCCCGCGGCCCGTGCGGCCCGGGCATCCTGAAGGACGCTTATGCCTGGGCTGTAGAGGAAGCCCCGGGCCTTCTCCTGGGCCGCCTGCGGGACGCCTCGGGCGGATAGGACGTCCGCCGACTCCCGAGCCAGGACGGCGGAACCCTCGATGGCTATGGCCTTGGTCAGAAGTATGGCGTCGCCGACCTGGGCGGCGGAGGTGGGGGTGAGGTCGGATGGGTGGGCCTCGCCGAGCATGGCGCCCATGACCATGGGCCTGTGGAGGTCGTAGGTGACCTCGGTGTGGCCGCCGATGAGGGCGACGCCGATTTCGCAGCAGGCGTCGGATATCTGGTGGAAGACGTTTTCGATCTGGGGCTCGGGCATGTCCTCGGGGACGAGGAGGGTGGCGAGGAACCATCGGGGCTCGGCGCCGGTGGCGGCGATGTCGTTGGCGTTAACGTGGACGGCATACCAGCCTATCTCGTCGGAGGCGAAGGTTATGGGGTCGGTCTTGGCCACGAGGACGCGGTCATCGGACATGGAGATGACGGCGGCATCCTCGCCGATGCCGGGGCCGATGAGGACTCGGGGGTCGGTGGGGGGTGCGGCGGAGAGGAGTCGGTGGAGGAGGTCGGGGTGGAGCTTGCCTACTTGCATCGGGAGGGATGATAACACGGGGGAGAGGGACCGTAGGCAGGGGTGGAGTCCGCTCGACCCTTCGACAGGCTCAGGGCGAGCGGGGCGGGGGGATGGATTCCGGCTCGGGGGCCGGAATGACCGGGAGGGGGGACGGAGTCTTTCCTCCGTCATTCCTGCAGAGGCAGGAATCCATGGATGTAGTGAGGGGGGCTAGGGGCGGCCGGCAAGGATGTCGAGGAGGCGGCGGCTCTGGAAGCGCATGACCCAGACGACGCTGGCGGCGGCCAGCCCGACACCCGTGAGCAGCAGGCCCAGACCCACGAACTTGACCGGCTCCAGCCAGCGGTCCATCGACTCCAGGGTCCCGCGGGTGGACAGAAGAGGGTCCCCGGGGGTGGCGGGGTCCAGGTCGGCGGCGATGGAGTGTTCCCAGTAACCGGAGGCGATCAGGCCCTGGACTACCGCCAGGACGAGGGCCGCGAACAGCACGGCGAGGCCGGCCATGGTAAAGAGGGGAAAGAGGCGGGCAGTAACGGGAGGGCCGGGCAGAATGATGGTGACGCCCAGCGACTGCTGGACAGTGGCCCCGGACACCCGGAGGCTCCCGAGGATGATGTTGAAGAGCTGCACTATGCCGGCGACCACGAGGCCCAGGCCGAGGAACATGAGTTCCGGGAGCCAGGCCCCGACCGATTCGATGAAAACCTTCTTTCCCACGATGTCGGAACCGGGGGCCGCGGCCTCCCGCTCTGCGACGGAGAAGGCGAAGTAGTCGGCGGCGACTAGGCCGTTGATAATGCCGAGGATGAAGGCGGCGGCGGTCAGGATGAGGCCCATGAACAGGAGGGGCGCCCAGAGGCGGACGGCCAAGGTCTGGGTGCGGGTGAAGCCGACGGCAGGTCGGGCTATGGCTTCGGCGGCGCTTTCGAGGGTGGTCATGGTCGCTCCTTGGCGGCGAATACGGGCGTGCCTACGATTCGGCTTCCGGGTCCAGGGCGTCTTTGTTTCTGAGCGAGGGGAGTATGAGGGCGGATACGGTCATCCTGAGCCTGACGGCGGCGACCCAACGCCAGAGGAGCAAACCAAGACCCACCAGTATGAGGGCGAGGGCCTGATAGGGCAGCAAGTCGAGCCAATGGGCCCGGTAGGCGAGGGCGGCCTGCTGCCGGGCTATGGGATCGTCGGGTGGGGCCGATATTCGGGTCTCCAGGGAAACGGAGTAGACCTCGCCGGCAGTTTCGGAGAGGTCGATCCAGAAATAGACGGACAGGGCGATTACGGCCAAGCCGGCGGCTATGAGGAAGAGCGCGGCGAGGGTGAGGAGGGGGCCTCGGAAGGCCTCCCTTTCCAACTTTTCTATGGTGGGCTGCGAAATCACGTCGGGTCCCGGGCACCGGAAGCGGGCTCACGCTTCGCACGCGATTATAAGGGTCGGGGGAAGGGGGTACACCTGCGAGTGAACGCCGTCCTACAGAGAGATAAATGGGGTCCCGCCCACCCCTGTTTCTGGAATACTGAGGGAATGCCGTGCCCCTGGATTCCGGCTAGGGCGCCGGAATGGCGGAGGGAGTGGGGTCCGCCCGAGGCGTATCTTCGACGGGTCACGTAGACCACGGTCTCACTCTTATAGGAATCGTCTGGGCCACTTGCAGCCGGTCTTGCGACTGGTCCCGACCCGTAGACACAAATCCCTCATGTTAACCCCTGGGGACTGGGCCGGGATAACGAACTTTTTGCATGGAGACATGATGGTCTCCATCTTCCATGGCATGGGGCCCTCTCCTAGATAGGATTTCCATGCCTGTTGGTGTAACCTATCTCCCCGAACGAGTGTTACCTACGTCTCCGGCCTGTACACCCGTCGGAGGAGAGGGGATACCTGACACCCAATGCAATTCGCTTTCACAGCTGAAGAGACCGCCTTCCGCCGAGACCTTCGCGAGTTCCTGAAAGCCGAACTGCCCCCCGACTGGAAGGGTGCCGACGAGTACGGCCGCACCGACGACCTGGAGTTCGAGCGGCGCATGCGCCAATGCCTCATCGAAAGGGGTTGGCTCACCATGGCCTGGCCCCGGGAGTACGGCGGCCAGGACGCATCCAGCGTCAAGACGGCCATCTTCGCCGAGGAGATGATGTACCACGAGGCCCCCGGCAAGGACAGCTCGGGCGTAGGGCTCTTGGCCCCGGCCCTCATGCGGCACGGCACACCCGAGCAGAAGCGAAAGTACCTGCCGCCCATAGCCAACGGCGAGGTGACCTGGGCCCAGGGCTTCAGCGAACCGGAGTCGGGCTCCGACCTCGCCTCCCTGCAGAC
>JAAXHX010000557.1 GCA_012270635.1 Dehalococcoidia bacterium
CCTGACGCCCGTGATGGGAATTTACACGGGGCCCGGCGTACTGGGGATCGCCTACTACGCCGAGTAGCCAACGGGGAAGAGCGGGTTGCTGAAGCTGCTTTACATATTGGGGTGCTACCTGTACGGGTCGCTCCCCGTCACCGAGGCCTTGGCCAGGAAGAAGGGCGCCGACCTGCGAAAAGAGGGCACGGGCAAGGTGGGAGCAGGGAATCTTTGGCAGACGTCGGGGGCGGTGGACGGGATCATCGGCGGGGTGTTCGACATGGGGAAGGGCGCTCTGCCGGCCATGGTTGCCGGTGGCCTGGGGCTGGGCCGGGGAATCGGGTGCGCGGGGTCGGTGGCCGGGTTGATTGCCCAGATGTGGCCCGTCTTCAAGAAATTCGATGGCGGCAGGGGCAACTCCGCGGCCATCGGGCTGGTCCTGGCCCTGAGCCCGAAATCCCTGCTCATGGCCATGATACCCATGCTCGCCGGCGGGGCTATCTGGTCCCTGCCCATCATGATGCGCAACGATTTGACGTGGAAGCAGCGGATGAAGTTCCCCAGCAAGAACAGCGACGAAATTCCCCTCGGGATGCTGGCGGGCTGGCTGGGCATGCCGATCTTCGCTTGGCTGATGAACGAGCCCAAGTCCGTGGTCCGCGCCCTTATGGCCATGGCCATCGTCGTTCTGGTCCGCCGAATAACGGGTGGCCTGTCCGACGACATAGCGGCAGGCAAGGACCTGAAGCTGACCGTGCGCAACAAGGCCCTATACGACCGGGTGGCGAGGTAGCGCCCCGAGCCGCGGCGCTGTTGCATGTCCCCCCGCCGCCCCGACCTCTCCAGGGCCGATGTACCCGCGGGTCGGCTGAAGGCCGACGTGGAGACGCTCAAGAGTCGCCTCCCATCGCCCCCGCCGCCGGTGCGCAACCCGTACCTCGTGCTCATGTGCGGGCTTCCGGGCGCCGGGAAGAGCCACTTCGCCCGGCTGTTGGCCGCCGAGACGCCTTTGCAGATAATAGAGTCGGACGCGGCGCGGAAGGCCCTGGTCCGGACGCCCGCGTATAATGCGGAGGAGAACCGCCGGGTCTTCGGGGCCTGCCGTATGCTGATGGAGGAGCTGTTGGAAGGCGGGATTCCGGTCCTGCTGGACGCGACCAACGTCACCGAGCGGGACAGGGGCACGGCCTATGCGGTGGCGGAGGACAAAGGAGTTGAGTTGACGGTTGTCAAGGCGACCGCGCCGGAACAAGAGATTAGACGAAGACTCAGGCGTCGGGAGCGGGGATTGTCCAGGGACGGGGCCTCGGATGCCGGGTGGGACACGTATATCAGGATGAAGGCCCGAGAGGAGCCCGTGGCTAGGCCCCACTACGTGGTCGATACTTCAAGAGACGTTATGCCGGCAGTCGTGAAGATAGCGAATAGGCTGAAAGCCATAAACGGACACTAAGGGAGACCGAGACATGGATATAACCGTCGTCCAGGGAGATATAACAGAACTGAAGACGGACGCCGCAGTCGTCAACCTTTTCGAGGGGGTGAAGCAGCCGGGTGGGGGCACGGGCGCCGTGGACCGGGCCCTGGATGGGGCCATAACCGACCTCATCGCCGATGGCGAATTGACGGGAAAAGAGGGTGAGGCAGTGCAGATCCACACCTTCGGCAAGATAGCCCCAAGGCGCGTGGTGGTTGCGGGCCTGGG
>JAAXHX010000558.1 GCA_012270635.1 Dehalococcoidia bacterium
TCCAGGGCGTCTTCGTACTTTCCCAGCGACATGCGGGACATGCCCCTGGCGAACAGAGCGCCGATGTTGTCCGGTTTCACGTCGAGGATGGCGCTGAAGTCGTCGATGGCCTCGTCGTTGGCGTCCAGGTGCATGAGCGCGACCCCTCTTTCATATAGGACCTTTACGTCGCCGGGGTCGATCTCGATGGCCCTGGAATAGTCTGCGATTGCCTCCTCGTACAACCCCAGGTTGGCATGGGCAAGGCCCCTGGCGGTGAGGGTGAGAGGCCTGTCGGGATCAAGGCGGAGGGACGCGTCGAAGTCCCTGATGGCCGCAGCGTGTCTCCCCAGGCTGCCGGCCGCCACCCCTCTGCCACGCAGTGCGTCGGCGTTGTCCGGGTCGAGGTCCAGGACGGCGTCGAGGTCGCGGAACGCACCTTCGAAGTCTCCGAGATTGAGCTTCGAGACCCCCCTGGAGTAGCGCGAGAGGTTGTTCAGCGGCTCAAGCTCGATGGCCCTGTCGAAGTCCCTGATCGCCCTGTCGAGATCGCCGAGGTCGCGGTGGACGACGCCCCGGTTGTGGTAGGCCTTGGGAAGATGGGGGGTGAGTTCTATGGCCCTGCTGAGGTCTTCCACGGCGCGGTGCAGGTCCCCCAACTCGGCGTGGACGCAGCCCCTGTTGTAGTGGGGATCGGCGTCGTTGGGGTCCATCTCGATTGCCGTGTCGAAGTCCTTGATCGCTCCCGCCAGGTCGCCCAGTTCGGCCATGGAAGCCCCCCGGTTGTAATGGGCTGTGGCGTCCTCCGGGTCGAGGAGGATGGCGGTGTCGTAGTCGGCCACCGCCGCGCGGTGCTTTCCCATCCGGGCGCGGGCAAATCCCCTGTAGCCGTGAGCGTCTGCGTCGCCCGGCGATAGGGCTACGACCCTGCTGAAGTCCTCCTCCGCCCGGCGGTCGTCTCCCAACTTCATGTGGAGCATCCCCCTGACGGACAGGGCGACATCATCGTCCGGGTTGGCCTCGATGTCTGCGTTCATGCGCTCAAGCAGACGCCGTCGCTCCTTCGGACTCAGGCTGTCTATCATCCCTCGGGAATCGTCGCGGTCCTGCCAAGGCTCCCGTCCGCTCTCTCCGTCGTGTTCTCCCTGCATGGATTGCCTCCTGCTATTCTTCCATCTTGCAATGGTTCAGGGTTCTTCGTGCTCGGACACATCACGGCTGCGTCCCTCTACATCCCAGTCATCGTCAGATTACCTGGTG
>JAAXHX010000559.1 GCA_012270635.1 Dehalococcoidia bacterium
TTCCAAGTTCGGGATATACCTCAATCCCGCAGAGAAGAAGGTGGTGAGAATCAACTCGCCCTATTGGATCCCGCCCGCCGAGGAATGGACCTACCTGACCCCGGAAGTGAACATGACCTTACTCAAGATTCGAGACTTGGCGAAGGAGAGGGGCCTGACCGATTCCCCGGACGAGATAATGTGGACCACCATCCCCCTGCTGGACTGAAAGATGATATGCTCTTCGGGGTGCTGGGCGACGGTGTGAGCAGGGCAGGATGAGGTTTCCAAGCGCCCCTGAGCGGCTGTGCCCCCGCTGCAACGGCGGTGAATTCAGACGGGGGTTCAGCTCCGTGACCGGGTACTGGGCGGGGCAGGTCATCGTGCCGGTGATATGCGCCCGCTGCTACTACAACGTCGGCTTCGGCATAGAGTCTGCGCTTCCACGCTTTGAACCGGCGACCGGGGGAACAACGCAGGCGGCGGGACGGGTACATTCCCCGGGCCCGTCTCACGCCGAAGGGCCCCGAGTGGTCTGGGGCCAGGGCCGGGTCGTGGGGCCCGAACGCCGACGCTCGATTCGGGAATGGGGAGTTCTGGCGGCTGCGGCCCTAATAGTTGCGGGGATGTTCTTCGTTTTCAGGTCTATCGGCTCCTGATATGGGGAGGGGAGAGCAGTATGACCCAGACGCATCTGCCCAGTCGGCTGGAGGGAGAGAACAGGGCCGCCATCGCGCTGCTGGGTGAGAGGGCGTCTTACCTGGCGCCCGAGGCCCTGTGGGAGGAGGCGGTGCGAAACGGGGAGGGCACTGTGGGGCCGGGGGGCGTCCTGGTGGTCGGCACGGGCAAGTATACCGGGCGATCCCCCAACGACAAGTTCATAGTGAGGGAGCCCTCGTCTGAGGGGGATATATGGTGGGGGCCGGTCAACCGCTCCATGGAGCAGGGTACGTTCGATAGACTGCTCACACGGGTCCTGGGCCATCTGAAGGCCAGGGACGTCCACTACCGGGACTGCTGGATCGGCGCCGACGCCCGCTACCGGCGAAGACTGCGGATATTCACCGAGACCGCGTGGCACAACCTGTTTGCCGCCAACATGTTCCTGCCGATGTCCAGGTCGGAGGTCGGGGTGGGGGCGCCGGACTTCACGTTCATACACGCCCCTGGATTCTCCGCCGACCCGAAGCGGGATGGGACCAATTCCGAGGCGTTTATCGTCATCGACTTTGGACAGCGCATTGTGCTCATCGGAGGGACGAGCTACGCCGGAGAGATCAAGAAGTCGGCCTTTACGTTGATGAACTACCTGCTTCCCTCAGAGGGGGCGCTGCCGATGCACTGCTCCGCCAACTCCGGCCCCGACGGCGACGTGGCCCTGTTCTTCGGCCTCTCGGGCACCGG
>JAAXHX010000560.1 GCA_012270635.1 Dehalococcoidia bacterium
CGTCAAAGGTGGCGGCGATGCTGGAGGCCCGGGGCCTGGGCAACAAGAGGATAGGGATAGAGATGGCCCGCGGGGGCCCTGTGCCGGAGCTGGTCGCTGAGATGGGCGGGACTTTGCCCAATGCCTCGATAGTCGACGCTTCGGGGGTGGTGGAAAGAGTGCGGAAGGTCAAGTCGCCGAAGGAGTTGGAATACATGAGGGAGGCGGGTCGCATGAGTGTCGAGGGGGTCAATGCATCCCTGCGGGCTATAGCCCCGGGAGTTACCGACAACGACCTGGCGCAAGTGGGCTACTCGACGATAATCGGGGCGGGCAGTGAATTTATGTCAACACCGCCCATTGTGACGACGGGATATCGAGCAAGCTGGCACCACACGACTTTCCGCCGGGTGCCGATGAACGCGGGAGATGTGGCCTTCTTTGAGTACAGCGGGTGCTACCACAGATACAACGCCCCGATCATGAGGACAGGGGTGCTCGGCGAACCCTCGGACGAGGTGAGGCGGATTGGGGAGGCGGTCAAGAGGACGCTGGAGTTGGTGATAGAGGGTGCGAAGGCCGGCCGCACGTCCCACGACGTGGCCCAAGACGCGCACAAGGGCTATGCGGGGATGGAGGATGAGATGTGGTTCATGGGGATATGCGGCTACAGCGTCGGGGCGGGGTTCCCGCCGACCTGGGCCGACGGAGCCACCTTCATAGCCGAGGGGAACGACGAGGTCCTAGTCCCCGGCATGACGTTCCACCTGCCGATCATGTTCCGCATTCCGCGCCGGTTCGGGGTGGGGATGAGTGAGACGATTGCTATAACGGAGGACGGGTGCGAGGTTCTGACGGAGGAGTCCCGGGACCTGTACGTGACGGGGTAGGGGGTGGTCTCTTCCTGGCTTCTCAACTGAGGGACAGGACCCCAGCCCCCCGCTCATACTTCGACAGGCTCAGCACGAGCGGTCCCTCGACCCCCTGGGGCGTCGGTTTGCGTAAAGGCCTTGTTGGGGGGCTACTGGGCGGTCCAGCCGCCGTCTACGGGCATGGCGTGGCCGGTGACGAAGGACGCGGCGTCGGAGCAGAGCCACACTACGGCCTCGCCGATCTCCTCGGGGCGGCCCATTCTGCCGGAGGGGGACAGGCCCGAGACCCAGGACTCGAGGTCGGGGTCTTCTTCCATGAGCTTTCGCACGGAGGTCGTCGGGACGTGGGCGGGACATACGGCGTTGACCCGGATCCCCCGGTCGGCGTATTCGAGGGCGGCGGCCTTGGTCAAGCCGACGACGCCATGCTTGGCAGCCACGTAGGCCGCCGTACCCACTGACCCGGCGATGCCGTAGATGGAAGATGTGTTGACTATGGCCCCGGCGCCCTGGTCGAGCATTACGGGTATCTCCCGCCTCATGCAGTACCAGGCGCTGTTGAGGTTGATCTCGACGACGTGGAGCCAGCCCTCGACGGTGAACTGGTGGGTCATGGGCCGACCCATGCCGCCCCCGCCGCCGGCGTTGTTGTGCGCGCAGTCGAGGCGTCCATAGGCGTCGAGGGTCCTGGCGATGAGGGCGTCGACCTGTTCGACGCTGGTGACGTCGCAGGGGATAAAGGTGGCCTCGCCGCCGGTCTCCCGTATCGAGCGGACGGTCTCCGTGCCTCCGGTCTCGTCTATGTCGGAGACGACGACTCGGGCGCCCTCCCTCGCGAAGGCCCGGGCGGAGGCCCTGCCCAGGCCGTCGCCTGCGCCCGTGACCAGGGCGACTTTGCCGGTCATTGCTGCTGTCATTTCGTGCCTCCCGGAATCACTGTACGCCTCGGGAACACTCTAACCGGAGGATGAACAGGGCCCTGACGGGGCGTATCCCGTGGCTAGGCTACGACGGCAGCCTTCGCCAGCCTATCGACTATGAGCTTCTTGAGATTGGGGAGCCCGTCCCCACGCAGGGCGGAGATGGCGACCATGTCCTCGGGCATATCCAGGGGGTCGGGGCCCGGGGCGCCGTTGAGCGGCGAGCTCCCGTTGGTGGGAAAGACGTCCATCTTGTTGAGGACGACGATGGCCGGTTTCTGCGAAAGCCCAAGCTCCCCAAGAATCTTCTGGACCTCTTCGACGTGCTCGGGG
>JAAXHX010000561.1 GCA_012270635.1 Dehalococcoidia bacterium
AGGACGTTCCGGTACCACGTGGAGTGGGTCATCGAGTCCCGCTCTCCCGTCCTGATGAATATCGGCAGCCCCGTGTACTCGCTTCCCGCCGCAATCTGTGCCCGGTGTATCTCCGCCGCCACGTGATTCTCCGTCGCCCCCACCCGACACGCCTCGATCCCCGCCCTCAGCCCGGCCTCCGCCGTCTTCGCCGCCTGCCTGATGTACTCGATTTCCTGCTCCGACTTCACCATTCGACCCTCTTCCACCAGCCCCGACCCATCAGCAAACGTCGCCTCGGAGAGGACCGACGTCAGCCTCTTCTCGTCCCGGGACGTCAGGAAGAATGAATCGTGCTGCATACCGATTCGCGCGTCGGCCATGCCCAGGTCCGTCAGTACGTCCCGCGTATGCGAAATCCAGTCCTCGTGGTCTTCGTAGGGCCGGCTGTCCTCCACCCAAGACAACGGCTCGATATTTGAGGCTTCGTTCAGCCGGGTCACCAGTGTCGGTTCCCGGTCCAACCCGACTATCAGCGTCTGGTACCAGTAGTAGCCCGGCGTCTGGTAGCCGGAGAGGTAGTACATGTTCTCCGGCGAGTTCACCAGCAGCACGTCGATGCCCCGTTCCTCCATCCGCCGCCGCAGGGCATCCAACCGACCCCGGTACTCCTCCAGGGTGAAGTACTGCCACTTGGGTGTCCTCATCTCCCCTCCTTTGCCCCGATCGTCACTTGACGAACAACTTCTGCTCCACGCCGCCGGTCAGGGTCTCGCACCCGCCCTCCGTGACCAGCACCGTGTCGCTGCACAGGATGCCCCCCAGCCCCGGGACCCGTACCCCGGGTATCAGGTGGAAGGCCATCCCCGCCTGCAGGGGCCGCTTCTCGCCCCGGGTTATGCTGATGATGTGGCCCTCTCCCCAGTCGGGAGCGAAGGCGATGCCTATGGAATACGCCGCCCGACGCTCCAGCTTCGCCCCCAGGTCCGCCGAGTCCAGCATCTCCTTGATCTCCTCGAACAGGTCTCCCGCCACGACCCCCGGCCTGATCCTCTCTTTGGCTTTCCTTAGCGTATCTGTCACCACGTCCATCCC
>JAAXHX010000562.1 GCA_012270635.1 Dehalococcoidia bacterium
ATGAATGCCCCGCCCGGCGACCCCGATTATATCACCGGAGGGCGTGAGAAACGGGGTCGGGAGGGGGAGATTTGGGGGGTCTCGGGACGGGGGCGCCGGGGTGGGGAGCGAGGCCATAAGGCGCTCCCTGCGAAGAATTTAGCTATGATGTACTTAAGTCATGTTGAGGGACATATAGCCAAACCGAAAATAAGCCTAAGGGGGTAGGAACATGCCAACTCGGTTAAGGACCGCAACCCTTGGGAAGCTCGCGTTGTTGATAGGCGTGCTGGGCGCGATGGCCCTGCTGTTCAGCATCGGGGCTTGGGCCTCGGGTGGGACAAACCCGTTCAAACCGGGCTCACCGGCCGCACCGTCTCCGAGCGAGGTTATCTAGCCGTCCGGGGCCGAGCCCATAACGCTGACCGCCGATGGGGTCTGGGCATCGGATGATACGACCCCGGCCAAACCGGACCTGCCCGCCACTCCATCTGCAAGTGGGCCGCTCTCGCCGTCGGGGCCCGAGCCTATAACGCTGACTACCAATGAGGAGAAGGTGGCCATAGAAGTCCTTCGAAATTACAAGCCTCTGCAGGACGCGCTAAGGGGCAATGAATATGTCATAGAGGCCATAGGACCCTTGGTCAGCGGTGGTGTGAAGATTGGTATGGCTGTTAGAATCAGGCTTGCCGTGCCTCAGGACATATCAATGCACTGGCCAAATAGAGATTACAAAGGAGTCAGAGAAGGGAAGGCGGTCTATGAGAACACCGGATGGGTTGGCATCGCTCCCGGCGTAACCCGGATGCATGTGCTAATCGACTTGCATACTAATGAACTGGTCGCATTGAAGCCGGTTGCATCCGGGCCGTATCAGCCCAGCGTTGCAGAAGATATCGACGATAACGAGTAATGGGTCTCAATGGAGAGAGGCAAGAGGTTGAAGAAATGAAACGGACTGGACTGCTCCTTGTAGCGATTGTTCTAGCCCTTGCAACTTCAATTGCTAATCCATCGGCCTTGGCCGACCATTATGTCGAGACTACCAGCTTCCATTATATAAGTATGGCAGAAGATAGATTCTACAACTGGGATTTCGAGAATGATGATTACACCACCAGAACCAATGTAGACTGGCCGGTCACTATGTTGTTTTACAATGACGCCGATGTTCAGCTGGTCAAGGACATGTACTATACCTTCGTTGGCAGCTCGATGTATGCACGTTTGAACGATGGAAGCGATTGGGTATGGGATAAGGACGGAGGCACAAAGTCCGGACTTTGTACCAGCGGAATATACCACATGCGCGTCTACGCTGACTCCGATGACCATATGTACAATACTAGTTTGGGTTACTACGTTATTGGCACTACAAATATAGATAACAATGAGTGCGGCGACAAGGACAAATGGTCTGGCGAGAGTGAGTTGACAGAAGGACACTTCGCCACGCGTGCAAAGGATATATATTCCGAGTGCGGCGTGGATGTGTTAGAGGACTGGGGCAACTTCCGTAACGTAGAGCCATACCGTTATGTAGATTCTGAAGAAGGCCCAGACCATATCAAAGACAACGATGGTTATGCGACTGCCGTATACTTACCTGACGACTTTAGCATGGAAGACATAGCAGATTGTGAAATCCATAGTTGATATATTGAGTGAGCTATTGGACTCAATGTCGTCCGCAAGATATCGTCAGAAGCCGGGCCGACACCAATTGCAGGTCCTCTCTACCGACTGCGATGAAGAAGACGTATCGTAGGTTAGCCTTACTGGTCGCTGCGCTCCTGCTCCTGAGCCTCGGGGCGGGAATACTCTACGGCAGGCTATCGGAACCTCACGAAGGGGAATGGACAAGGCTGTCCGATTACGGCCACGGAAGCACTACCCTGGAGAGACTGACGCCATCCGAAACCCGGCGGGCAGCGACATTTTCGATAGAGCTGCCGGAGGGAGCTTCCCAGGGCCCGGACCAGTGGTACATCGGATACTTGAATCTCATTCTGGACTTCGCTGAACAACGAGAAGAGGGGGTGGTGCGAATAAGCGCTGCGACAGACGGGTTCACTTTCCTGAAGCACATGGTTGAGGCAAAGCCGCCTCACGGCGTTGAAATTCGAGCCGTCGAATTGTTGACGGGTTCCACCAAATTCACGACGATGGACGAAGTCGTCACCCTAACCCACGCCAATTACTTGCAAGTAAACGGCGTCCAGCCCGGTGAAAATGTCCTGACCGTTACGGCGAGGGGAGATAAGGGCCTTATAGATTCAATCACCGTAAAACCCGATTCGGGGGTGCTACGGCTTACATTGCCCCCGCCGGCCCTGGACCTGCGAGTCCAGACCCCCTCCGATATGACCTTCCCCGTCAATGCCCCGCGCACGCTGCCGCTGACGGTATCCACCAACGGTTGGCGGATAGAGGACGTAGAGCTATCGGCATACGTCCTCAAAGGAGAGGCAGACGTCCGTTTCCCGGAGGAAGAATTCGCCACAGTGACCGATTCTGCAATCACCACGTCCGTGACCATCGTGCCGAAGGAAAAGGGAGCAATCTTCATCGACCTTACCGCTCACGGAAACTACGGTTCGGGCCACAGGCTACTGACCATCAGGGCCGAGTGACGATGTCGGGCCATAGAGGACCCGACTGTTTTTCACGTCACTCATGACGCCCTTCAAAACGGGCCGATAACAGGCCGGTTTTCAGCAATCGCAATGGCGCCAAACCTTCGTTGACACCTAAAAATCGCTTTGCTAATCTCACCCCACTTTTGCCGACTGGGGGCAGGACACTTGATACTGGTGACAGGGGCCACGGGATTCATAGGGAGGCGGATAGTGGCGCGGCTGGTGGAGCGGGGCGAGGAGGTGAGGAGGCTGCTGAGACCCGTGCCCAATCCCCGGGCCTCGGGGTTGCCGGCGGTCCACTTCGTCACGGGTGACGTGACCGATCCCGAGTCGCTGAAAGCCGCCTGCGATGGCGTGGACATGGTGGTCCATACCGTGGCGATCATCAGGGAGAAGGGGCCGGTCACGTTCCAGGCGCTGAACGTGCAGGGGACCCGGAACGTGGTGGAGGCGGCGGAGCGGGCGGGAGTGCGTAAGATGGTCCACCTGAGCGCGATAGGCGTGCGCCCCGACCCCAAGTACCCCTACCTGCGGTCCAAGTGGGAAGGCGAGGAGGCGGTGGTCAATTCGAATATGGAGCAGGTGGTATTGCGGCCCTCGCTGGTGTTCGGGCCGGGCGACGAGTTCATAAACGCCCTGGCGGCGACTACCAGGGTCGGGCCGGCGGTCCCGTTTATCGGGGCGGGGAAGGCGAGGTTTCAGCCGATTCACGTGGATGACGTCGCGCAGTGCGTCGACAGGGCGCTGATCGACAGCTCCTACAACGGCGAGACCATCGAGGTCGGGGGGCCGGACGTCCTAACCTACGGGCAGATAACGGACATGATCATCCGGGCCTTTGGCCGCAGACGAATGAAGGTCCGCGTGCCCACTTCCATGATTCGAACAGCGCTGCCGCTCCTGAAACTGGTCTCGCCCCATCCGCCGATAACCCGTGTGCAGCTGGACATGCTGGGAATGGACAACGTGGCGGCGGGAGGCTCGGTGGAGGCGAACTTCGACTTCAAGCCCAGGCCCCTGGAGGGGAACATAGACTACATCCTGGACATGGGCTGGCGGGAGGCCCTTTCGATAGCCACGGGCCTCAGGCCGGCGAGAAGATGGCCTGTGGAGGAATAGTGCTTCGGTACGGCGTTACAATATAGGGAAACGCTGACCCTTGGGGTAAGGAAGGTCTCTTGGACTACCGCTCGGCGCTGAGATACATACTGGGCTTCACCAACTACGAAAAGTCTTTGAAGGAGTTGTACTCTCCGGGGAAGGTCGACCTGGAGAGGGTCAGGGAGCTGCTTCGGCGTTTGGGCTCGCCGGAGTCGGGGCTGGGGATAGTGCACGTTGCCGGGACGAAGGGGAAAGGGAGCACGGCGGCGATGATATCGTCCGTGCTGCGGAAGGCGGGGTACCGGATCGGGCTGTTCACCTCCCCGCACCTCCACACCTTCAGGGAGAGGGTGCAGATAGATGGGGCGCTGATCTCGGCGGAGGACTTTGCCCAAGCGGTGGAGAAGGTGAAACCCCACGTGGAGGAGATAAACGCCAGCGGGAGCCACGGGCACATCACCACCTTCGAGGCGCTGACGGCCATGGCCCTCCTCTACTTCGCGGAGCAGCGCGTGGACGCCCTGGTCCTGGAGGTCGGGGTGGGGGGGAGGCTCGACGCCACCAACGTGGTGACCCCGGAGGTGAGCGTAATCACGTCGATAAGCCGGGACCATACGGAACTGTTGGGCGAGACCCTGCCGGAGATAGCCCGGGAGAAGGCGGGAATCATCAAAGAGGGGGTGCCGGTCGTGGTCGCGCCCCAGGTCCCCGAGGCAGAGGAGACAATCGGGGCGATTGCCTGGGAGCGAGGGTCGGAGGCGCTGAGCGTGGGCAGGGAGGTGGTATGGAGGGACCTGGGACACGATGACCGGGGCCAAAGGGTGCTGGTCCGGGACATGGAGAACGAGTTCAGGGTCTGGATGCCGCTCCTGGGAGATCACCAGCAGGAGAACGCGGCCACGGCCATAGCTGCGCTCACTGCCCTCCGACGGAAGGGCTGGCGCATCTCCGAGGCGGACATCAGGGACGGGTTCGCCGAGCTGAATTGGCCGGGACGCATGGAAGAGCTGGGGCGTCGGCCCCTGGTCATTGCGGACGGGGCGCACAACGGGGACTCGGCGCGGAGACTGAGAGAGGGACTGGTGAAGTATTTCGACTTTCGGAAGGCGGTGCTGGTGGTGGGAGTGTCGGCGGACAAGAACGTGGAGGACATAGCCTCGGAGCTGACGCCCCTGGCCACGAGGGTGGTCCTGACCAAGTCCCGGCACATGAGGGCCGCCGACCCTTCGAAGATAGCCGACGCCTTCAGGAGACCTGATATAATCCTGGAGACTACGGGGAGCGTGAAAGAGGCGTTGGACAGGGCGCTAGAGGCGGCCTCCGAGGAGGACCTGGTCTGCATCACAGGCTCGCTCTTCGTGGTGGGAGAGGCGATAGAGGCCGTGAAACGGGTCCCGGTGGAGACCTACTAGGTCCGGGGCCTTGACGAAGCAACCAGGCAGACCACATTGACGACGAGTCCGGCGGAATCCCGACCTCAGCTGATCGACTTCAAGGGCCGCCCCCGGGTGGTGGTCACGGGGGTCGGGGCGGTGACGCCCTTGGGCCGGACGGCGCGGGACTTCTGGAAGGGGCTTGTGGACGGGGAGTCGGGGATAGGGCCGATGACCCTGTGCGACACCACGGACTACCCCACCAAAATCGCCGGGGAGATACCGGACTTCAACCCGAGGGAGCGGCTCGATGCCCGGGACGCGAGGCGCATGTCCCGGTTCAGCCAGATAGCCGTGACGGGGGGGCTCATGGCCATCGAAGACGCGGGGTTGGACCTCGAGTCGGAGGACCCGTCAAGGTTGGGAATCGTCCTGGGGAACGGTTGCGGCGGCTTTCCCGACATCGAAAACGGGGGCCGGACGGTCGAGACCCGGGGCGGGATGCGGCTCAGCCCCTTCTTCTTCCCGATGATCCTCCCCAACATGGCGACGTCGCAAGTGAGTCGGGTGCTGGGGCTCAAGGGCTTCACGAACACGGTGACGACTTCGTGCGCGGCAGGGACCCAGGGGGTGGGAGACGCACTGGAGGTGATCAGGCGAGGCGCGGCGGACGTGATGGTGTCGGGGGGGACGGAGGCAGGGATCAGCCAGCTGGGTCTCGGGGGGTTCAGCGTGATGAAGGCCCTGTCCACCAGCAACGAAGATCCCACGAAGGCCAGCAGGCCCTTCGACGCCAAGCGGGACGGGTTCGTTCCGGCGGAAGGCGCGGGAATCTTGATACTGGAGAAGCTGGAGCACGCCCTGGACAGGGGAGCAAACATCCTTTGCGAAGTCACGGGGTACGGCGTCTCCTCCGATGCGTTCCACATGGTGCAACCCGACGATGAAGGCGAAGGCGCAGCCCGGGCCATGGCCTGGGCCATCGAGGACGCCAACCTCAAACCCGACGAGATTGACTATGTCAACGCCCACGGCACGTCGACGCCGTTGAACGACTCGGTGGAGACCCGGGCCATCAAGAAGGTGTTCGGGGAGGCCGCGTACAAGGTGGCGATAAGTTCTACGAAGTCGATGATCGGGCACGCGCTGGGCGGGGCTGGGGGCATGGAGTCGGTGGCGTGCGTGATGACGATAGTGGACGGGGTGATGCACCCGACGATCAACTACGAATACCCGGACCCCGAGTGCGACCTGGACTACGTCCCCAACGAGGCCCGGCGGCAGGCGGTGCGGAAGGTGTTATCGAACAG